>JAUIKB010000018.1 GCA_030430975.1 Polyangia bacterium | reverse complement strand
GTTGGCGTTTGGCAGCGTTGATACTCGGGTCGAGGTGGTTCACCCGGAGACGGACGCAGACTGATATCTGCCGCAGAACTGCATGCATCGTTTTCGCTGGGAGCGATGCAACCCGACCGTTATAAGCGCCCGCGTGTCGGCCTATAGGTTTGCCCTGCTCGGACATCCGGTGTCCCATTCACTGTCGCCGGCAATTCACGCGGTGGCGTATCGTGAACTACGGGCCGACGCGAGCTACAGGCTGCTTGACTGTCCGACCGAAGCTGACCTGGAAGCGGCGGTTGTAAGCATTCGTAGCGGTGAGCTGCACGGCGCCAACGTGACCGTGCCGTGGAAACGCGACGCATTGAAGCTCGCCGACATCGTCGACCCGAGCGCCGCTCAGGTTGGCGCGGCGAATGTGCTGGTCGCGCGGGGGGGTGGGCCGCGTTTTCGCGTCGAAGCGTTCAACACGGACGCGCTTGCGCTCGTCGAGGAGCTGGAGACCGCCGGCGAACTGCGCGGCATTGCCTGCGTGATCGGTGCTGGCGGTGCCGCGCTCGCTGCCTGTTGGGCGCTTCAGCGTCTGGGGTTCAGCGATATCAGAGTGCTGGGTCGCTCATTCAAAGACCCGCGTCGTTGCGCAGTCTTCCAGCGGTTGGGTGCGCAACCGATGCTATGGTCGTCCGCGGTGATGGGGGATTGGAGCGACGTCGCCGCGGCGGCCGACGTCGTGGTGCAGGCGACGAGTGCCGGGATGGAGGGTGCCGACCCCGGCGAAGTCGTATGCGACGTCGTTCCGTGGGAGCGCCTGGCGCCTGAAACCGTGGCGATGGACGTCGTGTATCGACCGGAGGTCACGCCCTTTTTGGCGGCAGCGAAGCGCCACGGCCTCAAGGCCGTCGGTGGTCTGGGGATGCTGATTGGTCAGGCCGCGCTGTCGATCGAACTTTGGCTCGGTCAGCGACCTAGCGCGGAGGGGCTGCGACGCGATCTCGAGGAGCGACTGCGCTGATGAGTACTCGACGTCGCAAGCCGACGACCCCTTGGCCTTCGGTTAAGATCGACGGTCAGCTCGAGAACGCGGAGCGCGAGTGGCTGCACACCAATGCGGCCGGTGCCTACGCGATGAGCACGCTCGCGCTGATGCACACCCGGCGCTACCACGGGTTGCTCGTGGCGGCGCTCGATCCCCCGCTCGATCGACATGTGGTGCTAAGTCACATGGAGGCGGAAATACAGGTCAACCGCCGTCACTATCAGCTATCGACGCATCGGTTTCCCTCCGTCGCGCCGACGCCGGGTTTTCGGTTGCTGCAGCGTTTCGACCAAGACCCGCTGCCGCGCTGGACGTTTCGCTTGGGCCGTCATCGCTTGGAGCGTTCCGTGTGTCTCATACCGGGTCAGAACGCGGTGCTCATCGCCACGACGTGGTTCGGCAACGGTCCGGCGTTGCTACGCCAACGCCCGCTGATGCCGTTTCGCGAGCTACACCAGCTGACGTGTGCGCACGGCGGGATGTTGCAACGCGTGACGATGCGACCGGGGGAGGTCGAGATTCAGCCGGTGCACTCGATGCCGCCTGTCCTATTCGGCCACGACGGTTTGTTTGTCGGCTCGCCTGAGTGGTATCGGGCTTTCGAGTACGTCGAAGACAAGCGTCGCTTTGACACGAGCCAGGAGGATCTCTGGACTCCGGGAACATTCGAAACCAAGCTGGAACCGAAGATTCCGAGCTACATCGTCGTCGCGGTCGAGGACTTGCCGGAGCACCCAGCGCCAGCACTCTTTTCCTTTGCGCACGAGCGGCTAGCAGCAACCGACCCTGGTCCGGATAGATCGCTGACAGTTCGGCGGCTCGCGGTGGCCGCCGACTGTTTCTCTGCCGATCAGAGCGAGCGTTCGGGAGTTCTGGCGGGATACCCTTGGTACGGGTTGTGGACGCGCGATCTGTTGCAAGCGCTGCCCGGCGTGTACCTGGCGCGTGGCGAGGTAGACAGCGCGAAACGCGCTTTGCGCGGCGTGATCGACTCGATGCGTGAGGGGCTGGTCCCGCGGCGTCTGCTGGGAACCCCGGCGGCCAGGGTGAGTGAACTCAGCGCCAGGGCCCAGGTCGGCGATGTTCGCGAGACCGAGCTAGGCGCAGTCGAGTTTGCGGCAGCGGATCCCACGCTGCTGCTTTTCGAGGTCGCGCGTTTCATGTTGCGATTCGTCGACCACACCGACGAATTCGTTCAGAAGGATCTGTTTCCGGCGCTCAAGCGCGCGTTTGACGCGATACGGCGGGGTCGCCGCAAGCAAGGCCTTTGGCTGAGCGACGAGGGACTGGTCATCACTGGCAAGCCGGGGATTCCGTTGACCTGGATGGACGCGCGAATCGACGGTGTTCCCGTAACGCCTCGCACCGGGGCCGCCGTGGAGCTCCAGGGCTACTGGTCCCGGGGTTGTCGAACGGTTGCTGAACTCGCCAACGAGTTGGGTGATGCTCGCGTCGCTAGGTTGGCGTCGTCGGCGGGAGAGGCCTGTCGGGCAGCGTTTCGCCGCCGATTCTGGTGCGAGGAGGCAGCATATCCGTTCGATTGCGTGAGCGAAGCGGTCGCGCCCGAACAAGCGTGGGCCGATGGGGCGATCCGTCCGAACGCGGTCCTCGCCCTCGCGGCGGATCGGTCGCTCTTTCACACATGGCAGGCCGCTGCGATCATCAAGCGCGCGCGGCGCGACCTGTTGACCCCCGTCGGGCTTCGCTCTCTGGCTCCGGACGAGCCGGGATTTCGAGGCGACTTTGGCGAGACGTTCGAGGACCGCCAGCAGTCGTATCACCAGGGGGCGGTGTGGGCGCATCTGTTGGGCGCGTTGGGCGCCGCGGAGCTCGAAATGTCCCCGGGTGACTTCGAGGTCGAGGAGGAGCTCCGGGCGATCGCTGAGCGCGCCGTGCGGGAGGGGCCGGTGCTTGGACATATCCCACAGGTTTGGGAGGGTGAGGCTCCGCACCGCGCTGCGGGCGCGCCTGCTCAAGCGACGAGCTGCGCTGCATTGCTGTGGCTTCTGGCGGTCGAGCTGCGCCTGTGACGAGCGGAGTATACTGAGGGATGGCAGCAAAGGACCTGTCGGCGTTCGGTTATCGCCGTATCGTCTTGCTCTTACTCGGACTGCTGATCGTCCCAACAGCGCTACTCATCGCTATCGGCGTTGTGTTGCTGTTCCTAGGCGAGGTCAGCGACATCGTCAGCGGAGTGTTGGTGCTGGCGCTTAGTGGCGTGATGGCAACCGGCGCGATTTTGGTGTGGGTTTTCGTTCGCCGAGAGGCCAACCTCAGCGCCCTGCAGAGCGACTTTGTTTCGAAGGTGTCTCACGAACTGCGGACGCCGCTGACCTCGATCCGATTGTTCACCGAGACACTGCAGCTCAGACGCGGTGATCCAGCAGCTGAGGATCAGTGTATCGACGGACTCGCTAAGGAAAGCCGGCGGCTTCAGGAGCTGATCGATCGGCTGCTCGATTGGGGCCGCATGGAGAGCGGTCGCCGCGAATACCAGATCGTCGACACGGACGTGGCGGGTATCGTCGAGGGAGCCGTGAAAGCAGTGGAAGGCGCCGTCGATGCCACGACGATCGACATTGACCTCCCCGACGATCTTCCAGCGGTCGCTGCCGATGGCGCCGCGGTTAAGGACGCACTCGTCAATCTGTTGACGAACGCTTCGAAATACGGCGGCGATCCTCCGAAGATCGGCCTGCGCGCGGATGCCGACGACCGACTTGTAAGAATCTCGGTCAGCGACAACGGTGCCGGTATCGATCCGGCCGAACACAAGCGCATATTTCAGAAGTTCTACAGGGTGGACGACCGTCTTTCTCGGGAGCGTGAGGGCTCGGGGTTGGGCTTGGCGATCGTGCATCACGTGATGAAGGCCCATCGAGGATTCGTCGAGGTCGAGAGTGATCCTGGGGCGGGGAGTACCTTTACGCTGGCGCTTCCCCGGGCGGATGGCTAGACAAGGACCGCGTGGACCAGTCGAAACGCTCTATCCTGATCGTCGAGGACGACGAGAGCATCGTGCTCGGCCTAAAGATGAACCTCGAGGCAGAGGGCTACTCCGTCGATATCGCGACGGATGGCGAGGCCGCGCTCAGCGAGACCCAGTCAGCGCGACACGACCTCGTCATCTTGGATGTGATGCTGCCCAAGATTAACGGCTTCGAGGTGCTGCGGGCGTTGCGCGGTGGGGGGTCGACCGTCCCGGTCATCATGCTGAGCGCTCGGGGCGCCGAGATGGACAAGGTCATGGGCCTCGAGCTGGGTGCCGAGGACTACATCACCAAACCGTTCGGCCTGGCGGAACTGCTGGCCAGGGTCAAGGCGGTGCTTCGCCGCGACGCTATCGCGCGCACAGGTGCCGGTGAGACGGTGCGCGCCGGCGATGTGATGATCAATGCTGCGACCCGCGAGGTTTCCCGCGCCGGCGAACCCGTCAACCTGACGCCGACCGAGTTCGACGTCCTGTGGTGCCTCGTCGAGGCGGGAGGGCGCGTCCTAAGTCGCGAGCAGATTCGAAGCCGCGTGTGGGGCGCCGAGCATCACGGGACGCTTCGGACGATCGACAATTTCTTGCTTCAGCTCCGCAATAAGATCGAGGCGGATCCGGCCGCTCCTCAGCACCTGCTGACCGTTCGCGGCGTGGGGTACCGCTGGGTCAGCTGACCGTACGTAAGTACCGAGTAAAAGCAGGCTTTTCGCCCATGCCACCAGGCGTGGTATATCGCCGCCGTGGACCAGAACCTCCTCCGTTCATACTTCTCCACCGTCTACGAGCTCCCGACTGAGTCGGGGCTGCTGCGCGTGTCGATGGACGGCGAGATCGTTTCGGACATCACAACGTTGCCCGAACTCCTGCAGCAGCAGTTCGCAGTGCTGACGGCTTATAACCCACGCTCGATGCTGTTGCCGCGGCGAGTGAACGAGGGCCGGCACCAGGTGATGCGCGACCTGCTGATCTTGGGCTGTTACCGTGTCGAGCACTGCGTGGGGTTCGACGACGAACCGGAGGGCGTGTGGCGGGAACCGGCCTGGCTGGTCCACAGCATCGATCGCGATGAGGCTATCTACTTCGGTCGGACGTTCCGTCAGAACACGATCGTCTACTCCCGAGGAGCGCGTCCCGAACTCATCGTGACCGATCCGACCTGCGATGAAATCGCCAAGACGTTCACCGGCAACTGGCGAGTACGCACCTAGTTCGGACTGAGCTACAGTAACGTCGTGCGGCAAAGTTGGATCATCGCCGGGCTGATCGCACTTCCCACCCTCGGCGCACTCGCGTCACACGCTATGGCCGACGTGCTGGGTCGGCGTGTCGGGCGGTCGCTGGCCGCGCTTACGCCGAAGCCGGTGGCGCGAGTTGTCAGCGCGACAACCAAGTCGGCGTCGCGCACAATGCGCACAACGGCGGAGCACCGCCATCAGTCACAGCTCGCGGAAGCGCCAAGCACTGAACGGGCGCCGGGCGCGCGGATGCGCGACCCGCAGCCTGTGGCGGTCAAGTCTGCAGCCCACCGCGTTCCTTCAAAGGGCGTGTTCGTCTCGGCGCGCCGCGTGCTGCAGATCGCTCGATCGGGCCAGCGTCCGGGCGGCAGCCAAGTCGCAGCCGGACCCGGTCGCCCGGCGGGGGTTCGACTCACCGGGGTAGGGGCGCTCGGTGTGGGCCTGCGGGATGGTGACGTGTTGACGCACGCCGCGGGTGCGCCAGCCTCAGAGGGACAAGTGATCGGTGCCGTCGTCCGGGCGCATGCGAGGAAGGCTAAGTCGATGTCGGGTCGGATCTGGCGCGACGGTGAGTTTCTCAACTTGACCGTCGAATTACCTTATCCGAAATCATGGGGAGTCCAACGGCGCAAGCGATCCCGTAAGACAGGCCAGCGGACCGCTCTGCGCCGCGCCGTCACGCGCCGTTAGGGGCGGCTCGGCCGCATTGAGTACCGCATCACCGACATTTCCGGCGACGCGGACCAGTGCGGCGTCGCCGACTATTTGAAACGGGCGGTGTAGCGCTGGACGGAGGCGTACTGCACCGGCCACTTCAGCTCGTACCCTTGCTCAGCGGCGGCGTGGCGTGTCCAGTACGGATCGAACAGGTGAGCACGCGCCAGCAGACACAGGTCAGCGCGCCCTCCGGCAATGATGCTGTTGACGTCGGAGTACGAGGAGATGTTTCCGACCGTCATGGTGGGAATGCCTGCTTCGAGTCGCACCAGCTCGCTGAGCGGCGTTTGAAACAGGCGCCCGTATTCCGGCGCGCTCGCCGGGTCGGTCTGGCCGGCGGAGACGTCGACGATGTCGACGCCAGCAGCTTTCAGCATCTTTGCGGCTTCGATGACGTCTGCGGCGGAGATGCCGTCGGGATGCCAGTCGCTGGCGGAAATACGGCAGCTGAGCGGCTGTCGCTCGGGCCAGACTTCGCGAACGGCGTGCACGACCTCCAGCGGGTAACGCATCCGCCCCTCGATCGAACCGCCGTAGCCGTCTGTTCGGCGGTTGGTCAGCGGTGAGATGAACGACGCGAGCAAGTAGCCGTGCGCGAGATGGAGCTCGAGCAGATCGAACTCGGCGTTGACCGCCCGCTGGGCTGCCGCGACGAAGTCCGACCGCACCTGGTCCATGTCGGCGCGATCCATCTCCTTAGGCACCTGACTGTGCGGTAAGTATGGAATCGGCGACGCCGCGAGCAGCGGCCAGCTGTCGGCTTCGAGGGGCTCGTCCATGCCTTCCCACATCAGCTTGGTGGCGCCTTTACGACCCGCGTGAGCGAGCTGAACGCCGATCTTGGCGTCACTTTGATCGTGCACCCAGCGGACGATTCGCTGCCACGCCTGTACGTGGCTGTCAGTGTAGAGCCCCGCGCAGCCATGGGTGATCCGGCCGTCAGCGCTGACGTCAGTCATCTCCGTCATCACGATAGCGGCGCCACCCAGCGCGCGACTGCCCAGGTGCACGAGGTGCCAGTCGTCGACGGCGCCTTCGGTTGCGGAGTACTGGCACATCGCAGATACGCCCACGCGATTGTCCAGAACGAGGTCGCGCAGCTTCAGCGGCGTAAACATCGGTGGTGAGTTGGGTCGAACCTCCACGCCGGACTGTTCCGTTGCCGCGCTGCGAACGAAGTCGTTTACTCGGTCGACGAACGCGGGGTCGCGCACGCGGAGGTTCTCATGATTGACCCGCAGGCTGCGGGTCAAGAGGCTGAAGCCGAATTGAATCGGCTCCATCTCCATGAACCGCTCAGTGTGTTCGAACCATTCCAAGCTGACTTGGGCAGCGCGCTGCAGGCTTGCGACCGTCGGCTTTCGGTCGCGCTCGTAGGCGATGAGCGCTTGTGGGATGTCCGCGTGCTTCACAAGTGCATCGCGGAGGAAGATCGCGTCTTCCATCGCAAGTTTCGTACCGCTCCCGATCGAGAAATGGGCGGAGTGACATGCGTCCCCGAGCAGGACGATGTTCTCGTGGTGCCACGATCCGTTTCGGACCGTGGGAAACGAGCGCCACATGCTGCGGTTTTTCTTTAGGCGGTGCCCGCGTAGCTCATCGGCGAACAGCTCTTCGCAATATCGAATCGTGTCGTCTTCACTCGCTTCGGACAGTTTGGCCCGTTGCCACGTGTCTTCCGTGCATTCGACGATAAACGTCGAACTGTCGGGTGCATACCGATAGGCGTGCACGCGGAACAGTCCGTGCTCGTTAGCCTTGAAGTAGAACGTGAATGCTTCGTACGGGTACGTTGTGCCGAGCCAGACAAAGCGATTCGGGCGGTGCGTCACGTCCGGTCGAAACGTCTCGGCATACCGGTCGCGGATAGCGCTGTTGATGCCGTCAGCGGCGACTATCAGATCGGCGTCGGCGAACTGTGCAACGTCGCTTACCTCGTGGTTGAATTCGAGTTCGACGTTTAGCTCCTCGCAGCGCTCCTGTAGGATCTGCAGCAGAAGTTTTCGGCTCATGCCGCTGAAGCCGTGCCCCTCCGAGCGCAGCACCTCACCGCCGAAATGGGTGTCGATGGCGTCCCAGTGCGCAAAGCTCTCAACGATTCGCTGATGGGTCTTGGCGTCCGCGCGCTCTAGCTCCGCGAGGGTCGCGTCGCTGAAGACCACGCCAAAGCCAAACGTGTCGTCGGCGTCGTTGCGTTCAAAGACGCGAACACGATGGCCGGGATCGGTGGACTTCATCAGTGCCGCGAAATACAGACCGGCGGGGCCGCCACCCACGGAAACAATATTCACTCGGTTCTCCTCATCGCGAGGGTACGGTATCAAGCCCGCGGACCCTGGGGCAGGGCGCAGATGGATGGCGCTAGAACAGAGTCAGATCGACGCTAATACGCACATTTTGCTGGTTACGTCGGGGCTGAGTGGTCTGCCCGCTTGACAGCCTTCGTCGCTCGCCTCAGACAACTAATATGACAATCAAATCCGCTGCTACCACACTCGCGCTTCTCATCGGCTCGACGCTGCTGACGTCGACGGCCTTCGCCGGCCCCGTCGCCCTGTGCGGCGGCGATGACGATGAAGACAACACGGCGCTGGCCAACTGCGGCGGCGACGAAGAAGACGAAGACAACACCGCTCGCGCCACCTGCGGCGGAGACGAAGACGACGAGGACAACACGGCGCTGGCTAAGTGTGGCGGCGACGAGGACGACGAAGACAACACCGCCCGAGCTAACTGCGGCGGAGACGAAGACGATGAAGACAACACGGCGCTGGCCAAGTGTGGCGGCGACGAGGACGACGAAGACAACACCGCCCGCGCCAACTGCGGTGGTGATGACGACGAGGACGACAAGGTCTAGTCGCCCGGTGCGCTGCTAAGCGGGCGCGCCCATTTGCCAAGCCACCGACGTCGATGCAGCGTAAACTGCATCCATGAGGCGTCGGTGTTTTTGCATTCCTATGGTCAACGTCGGTTGGTTTGGGTCAGGTCTGATACCGATCGCGCTGCTCGCCAGTGGCTGTAGCGACGAGGCGAGCTCCGGCGGGTCCGCGAGCGCTGGCGGGTCGAGTTCCGGAGGTAGTGCGACGGGAGGTTCGACCTCAGTCGGCGGTTCTGCGACCGGCGGCAGCACGTCGTCAGGCGGATCGTCGGTCGGGGGAAGCTCTACCGGCGGCAGCTCAGCGATGGGAGGTAGTGCGTCTGGCGGTGGAGGCAGTTCGTCCGTGGGCGGCGCGGGGGCTGGAGGCGGCGCCGGGATGGGAAGCGGGTGCGACCCCTTGCCGTCCGTCGGATCGGGAGCGACAACAGTTACGCCGGCGCAAACGGCACAGCTGCGTTCCTTGCTTTACGACGCGCAACCCGGCGACGTTTTTCTGCTCGAGGATGGCAACTACGATCTGGGCGGCGATACTCTCCAGCTCATTGCGGACGGCGTTACGGTTCGCGGCAAGAGCGGCGATCGCTCCGCAGTAGTGATCGACAACAACTACCAGGGGGGGTCGATCTTCGCGGTGGGCGCCTCCAACGTCACGATCGCTGACCTAACGATCCGGCGCGCCTTCTATCACCCCATCCACGTGAGCCCGGCAGGCGGCCAGAGCATCACCGGTGTGCAGATCTACAACGTTCGGATCGTCGACCCGGGGGAGCAAGCGATCAAGATCAACACCGGCGCGAACTTCACGGCCTTCGCTGATTCCGGCACGATCGCCTGCTCGCACCTCGAGATGACCGCGGCTGGGCGGTCTCAGGTTCGCAACAACTGCTACACGGGGGGCGTCGATGCGCATCAAGCCCGGAATTGGACGATTCGGGACAACCGCGTCGAAGGCTTCTGGTGCGATGCAGGACTTTCCGAGCACGGCATCCACCTGTGGCGCGGTGCACGTGACACCGTCATCGAACGCAACGTACTGGTGAACAACGCGCGGGGCATCGGCCTTGGCCTGGGCAACGACAACGTTGGTCGTGACTACTCGGACGCGCCGTGTGGCGGGAACAAGGCGCAGCACTATGGCGGCGTAGTGCGCAACAACTTCATCTACGCGGACGACGCGGCCCTGTTCGCTTCGGCGTCGGGGTTCGACGCGGGCATCGGTCTAGAATCGGCGTGCGACGCGACGGTAGTTCACAACACGGTCTTTTCAACGACGGCGCCGTTTGCGGCGATCGACGTGCGCTTTAGCCTCACCAGCGGTTTGGTGGCGAACAACCTGCTCAGTCATCCGGTCGTCGAACGCGGCGGACCGTCGGCGACGGTTAGCGACAACGTCGACGGAGCCCAGCCAGAGTGGTTCGTCGACGCCGCGTCAGCGAATCTTCACCTGGCGCCTTCGGCCTCAGGCGCGATCGACCAAGCCAACGCGGGGCACTCGACCCAGGCGCCTACCGACATCGACGGTGAGTCGCGAGCCTCCGCGCCGGACGTGGGCGCTGACGAGCTGTGAGCGGCCGGTCGCGGTGGCGCTGTGCCAGTTCAGTAGCGCAGCGCTAGTCACGGTAACAAACGGCGACGCGAGGAAACGAACTGTGGTCGCTCATGCCGAGGTACTCGAAGGCCGCGCGCTTGCCCTGAAGCGGAAGCCGAACGTAGCGGTCCCTCAGAGGTGTGCGCGTGAGTTGTTGCAGCGTGCCATCGGCGGGGTTGACCGCAACGATTTCGCTGGATGTGAGTTTTCCGGCGCCGCGACCGGAGGGGTAACCCTCGCCGACGATGTAGCCGTCGCTACGAACGCCGGGATCCTTGATGCACACTTCAGTGCGCTGGAACGCGAGCTCGTCCTGGGCGACATCGTAGACACCGACGCCGCATTCTGCGCGCGTGCGATACGTTACGTAGAGCTTGTTGGCTCGGCTTCCGGCGATCTGATCGATGTGGCGATCCGCGTCGGCAATAACTCTAAGCGGCGCAGCGTCGCTTTTTTTTGGATGGTATAATGCGATCCACTTGTTGGAGCCGCTCGTCGCTTTTTGCTGGGCGTCGTCCGGGCGTGCGTCATTCGGCGCGTCTGTCGGCAGCGGCTTGTCGGAGATGACGGCGATCACCGGGAGCGGTTTGGTCTGGCCTTCGAGCTGCACGTCAACCCAGTCAGCGTCGCGAGGAATATCCGCGATTCCTATCGGTTTGCCTCCGCCCGACGGGATCGACATCAGCGTTCCCTGTCCGTGTTTACTCTTCCGCCAGTAATAGAACACCAGCGAGCCGTCGCTGGAGATTTTGGCGTTCTGTACTTGTGCTGGGTACGCGGCGCTGTCGAGCACGACGCGGGTGCCGGACTGTAGGTCGACGGTGACGACGCCGTACCGGCCGCCGGCTTTTTCCACGAAGACGGCCATGCGACCGTTCGCCGACAGCAGCGGATACGTGTATAGGTTCTGCGCCAGCGCGATCGTACGTCGCTTGTTGTCAGCCAGTCGGACGAGTTCTAGCCGGTCGGGCGTTTCGAATCGTAGGAGCTTCGGCTCGAAGTCGAACGTATACAGTGGCGTTCCACTTTCCACCCGCACCAGGGCGGCCGTGCCGTCTGCGTTGAGACCGCTGAGGTACTCTTCATCGCATCCTGCGGTAATGCAGGAGATACCCTGCTTCTTGAGAGCAGCGAGTTCATCGGTGGCCCGCTGGCACTGGTCGTCAAACTTCTTCTGCGCTTCTGTGCGGAGGCGCTGCTTGTTGAGCGTGCCTTTGAACCGCGCGGCGTTGATGTGTCCCTCGAGGTTGGACTTGTCAGACACGAAGTTCTTCATGGCCGGGCTGGCTAGAAGGTCGTCGACTGCTTTCGGCAGGGCAGCTTCTGCGAACGCGGCCACCATGGTGGCAATCGCCGCCTCTTGAGTCTTGCTTTCCGTTGCAAAACCGATGGTGTGTTCGGCCGCCTGGTGTTCGGTCTCGGTCTCATGGACTTGGGTGACCGCCTCGGCGGAGAGAAACCGCGACGTGGACGAAAGCCCAGCCCGCTGGGACGTGATCGCGATCGTCACGTAGATCACCGCCCCAGCTCCGTGCTTGCGCGCGGCGCTCTTCGCTTCCTTCAAGCCGACGTCGTAGGTCGACGTGAGCGGCGCGCCGTCGGGCTCGTCCGGATTCGGGCCGGGGATCGTCACGAAGCCGTGTTCTTGCAGCCGCTTCGCAAGATCGTTGGCGACGGCCTTCGCGCCGGGCCCGCTGGCAGCGATCAGGACGCGATCAGCGTGGATCTCGGGCGGACGGATCAAGCCGACGTACAGTCCGGTGCAGATGCCGATGAGGAGGACCGCCGCGACACCGACGACCCAGGGCCATCGCGCCTGTTTGAAGCCGTCGATGTCGTCTGGCACATCGAGCGCTGGGTCGTCAGACTGCTCGGTCACCGTCCCATCGTCGCACACCGCCGGACGGTCGCCCAGCCGTCACTGGACTTGACGGCGTGGCCCCCTCAGCCCATGACAGCGCCATGGACCGAACGGTGGATTGCGTCAAACTAGGGCCGAACAAAGAGGGGCTTGAGAAGCCTCCCTTCAAGGGCGAGCTCGGGGAAAAAGTGTTCAACACCATCTCCAAGGAGGCGTGGGGGATGTGGCTTGAGCACTCGAAGATCCTGATCAATGAGTACCGGCTCGATCTCACCAGTGAGCATGGACAGAAGATATGGTTCTCGGAGCTGGAGAAGTACTTCTACGGTGATGGGTCCGATCTTCCAGACGAGTTTGTGGAAAAGAAGTAGCCGCCGTCTCTGAAGGCAGGGTCATGCCACGCCGGTCAATTCGCCTGGCGTTGTGGAGGGTGGTGCGGGCGCGGGAACGATAAACACTGCGCGCCGCGGTCGCAGCTCCAGTCGCGCGCCCGCTGCCTTTGTCTGATGCACGAGGGCTAACGCGAGGCGTGGCGGTATGGACGCCCACGGCGCCGCTCCGGCGTCGCCCTCCAGCGAGATGGCATGCTCGGCGGCCTGCGGTTCGATGTTGACGGTCAGCGGACACGTCGTGGCAGGTTGCCGCGCGGCGTGCGCGATCAGCACCGCCAGCACCTCGGTGAGTTCCGGCGTCGGAGCTACACGGACGTCTGCTGGGCCGGTGATGCCAACGTCTATCTGGGCCGCCCCAGCGCTCTGTTGAGCGAGCAGCTGGATACCGCGCAGCCACTCATCGAACGAATACAACCGCGGCTGGCCAAACAGACCGGCGATGAGAGTCACCTCACGGCGTCCGGCTTGCAGCTTAGCTCGGGCGTCGACGACGACGTGGCGCACATCGTCCAGGCTGTTCGGCGCGTCATCCTCTAGCTCGCGCCGTGCGAAGTCGAGATGTGCCAGCGCATACGTGAACGCGGTGTTGGCCGTTTGACGGACCGCGGCGGTCGTTGAGGAAGCCAGCGCCGCACGTACGTCGGCACGGGGTGCGCTGTCCGACACATCTCGCAGCACGCATTCGATTTCCGCTCGGTCCGGCACAAGTCGCGCCTCGACTTTCAGCCAAATTGGATCGATGTCATCGCGGGTCGTGCACAGCGTCCGGCTGGCCCGTTGGGTCGCGCGCAGCTCGGTCAACAGCTGCCGGAACTCGCGTTCGTCAGCGCAGGCGCTGCCGAGCGCGAACGAGCGTTGCCATTCCGCGCGTGACCCGAACCCGAGCAGCGCTAGCGCCGACCGATTGACGGCGAGCCCGCGGCCGTCTCGCGAACGGATCACCATCAACCCAACCGGAGCCTCTTCGAAGAACTCGACGTAGCGCGCACGACTCGCTTCTACCAGCCGCAGCTGGTTGGCAACCGAGCCGCCTCCGTCTGGCAGTTCGACGCGCGTGGCCTCGGCGGACCCGCCCGGTTGGTCGTCGCTCGCCATTGCCGCGTGAGCCTACCGCACATCTGTCGTTAGACAGGGATCCATGACACGCCGGGACGGTCGAGGTATGGCGCAGGTCCATGCCGCGCCTGTGGCCGACAGCCGTTCTAGCCATCGCGTGTGCTGGACCTCCCGACAAGCCCCCGCCGGCTCGGGCACCGACCGCAACCTCTGGTCGTCCGCTGTCGTCCGCCCACACGGCGCCGTCGGCGTCTGAGCCGTCTCCGGGTCCGGTGCTTGGAGCGCCTCAGGTTTCGATCGAGGTTACGTCCACCGGCGTGGAGCCACGACGCAGCCTGTTCAAACGTTATGTCCCGGGACCCAAGCCTCCGCTGGTGGCGAGCACGAAGACTTGGCTCGAGCGGTCAGGCAAGCCCGAGCAGGAGAAGCGAGGACCTAAAACGACGGTTCAGGAGACCGTGCTGTCCGTCGGCGCCTCCGGGACAGCTCGCGTACGGATAGCGTTTCCTGAACGCGCCGTGACGTGGGAGACCACCGCGGACGAACGAGGGGGTGTGATGAAGGAAGGGCCATGGCTGTCGCCTTCGGGAATTGTCGACCCAGTACCAGGTACGCCGCTCGGGCTCGGCGCTAAGTGGGTGGTCACCAGGGACCGCGCCGTGGATGGAGCGCGGCTGCGGCGGGTCGCCGCCTATCAGCTGGACGCATTCGTCACGGCCGACGCGGTGCGGGTGCGAGTCGAGCTAACCGAGCTTCCCGCCGATGCCAAGCCCTCCCCCGATCAGCGAACGACAGGCGAGCTAACGCTGCACGCACAGCGGCTGTATCCCACGGGGTTCCTCACCCTCGACGCGCCCGTGGCCGGCGTGCTGGGTGCGGTCCTGCGCACACGGATTACGCTAACCGACACATCTCAGTGAGGTCTCTCGGGGCTTCTGGTAGTCTCGGCGCCGTGGACACGCTGACCAAAGACGACCGACTCCTGCTGCTTAAATTCGTGTGTGCCTTTGCATGGGCCGACCTGGAGATCCAGAGCCAGGAACGCACCTTCATCGCGAAGCTCATGACCAAGCTCAAGATCGACGAGCACGAGCGCTCGCTGGTTGACGGCTGGCTGAAGAACCCCCCGCGCGCCGAGGAGGTCGATCCGGCTCAAGTACCGCTGAAGCATCGGCAAGTGTTTTTGGAAACGATGCGAGGTCTGATCGAGGCGGACGGGACCGTGGACCCAGACGAGGCGGAAAACTTTGAGCTGCTAGACCAGCTGCTACGCTGACCGGATGATCCGGTCTGTAGCCGTTATTGTCGCGGCGATGCAGCTAACGCGGCCGAGTATGCCGTCGGAAGAGGCGAATCGGTACGCTCGCGTCCTTCAGAGTCAGGCGAAACAATACGGGTTCGACCCATTCTCAGTAGTCGCGATCGTTCACTATGAGACCGGCTGGCTGCCGGACGTGGTGTCGCGGGATGGCGAGGATCATGGGCTCGGACAGATACGAGCCCGATACCGCGGGGCCTGTCGCAAAGACCCCGATCCGCTTCACCATCCAACACTTGCGTGTCGCCAAGAGAAAGCGCGCCTCCTCAATGGCGAGGAGAATCTCAAGGAGATCGCGCGGATCATCGATGCGAACCGGAAGATGTGCCGCAAAAAGACGGGGACGGCGTGGTTCAAGCAATGGCTGAGCGCCTACCAGGGTTACGCGCCTAAGAAGAAAGGCAACAAGCGCATTTACTGTCAACCTGGACCGAAGACGTTTCGAGTCATGAACTACCGAAAATACCTGATAGAAAAAATTATCAGGAAACGCAACGTGCGCTCGCCGGATGCAATCGCGCTCGAAGCGGCTCGCAAGAAAGCCAAAGCGAAGCGCTCTAGGCGACGCAGCCGCAAACGGCGACGATAGCGTCAGCTGTATCGCTCACCCAGCCACGGGTCGCCGTGGTTGTGATATCCACGTGTTTCCCAATAGCCGGGTTGGTCGTCCTCGCTGAAGCGGATACCGCGTAGCCACTTGGCGCTCTTCCAGAAGTAAAGGCTCGGGACCACGGCGCGGGCAGGTGCGCCGTGGGCTCGACCTAATGGTCGACCGCCGAGTCGATAGGCAACGCGGACGTCGGGCGCTAGGGCTTCGTCTACTGGAACGTTGGCGGTGTAGCCAAACGCGCCTTCGAAGATCACGTGCCGGGTGCTCGCTCGCATCCCACACAGGTCGGCTAGGTCAGCGACCCTTACCCCACGAAATACCGCGTCTAACACCGACCAACCGGTGACGCAGTGGATGTCGCAGGCCGTCTCGGTCCAAGGCATCGCGATCAAATCGGTGAAGCTAACATGGGCCGGTCGCGCGACATGGCCGTGGAGTTTCAGCTGGAAGTCTCGAGGCGAGGGGCTGCCGGGCTGTCCACCCATCGGTTTGAGCGCTCGCAGGACTCGCTGGCCGTCCGGCAATCGGGGGCGACCGTCCGGCAGCCGCTCGTTGCGTGCGGCCGCCGTAACCTCGTCGTGGGCCAGCCACCACAGCCCTCCGCCGAACGCCGTGATCACAGTTCCCGCCGCCGCTCGGCGGAGAAACGTTCGGCGCTCTAGTCGAGCTAGTAGCGCGTCGGGGGCGGAACGACGGCTCACGCTCTCATTATGCTGAGCCCGCCTGCTCGGTTACCGCAGCTGCTTCAAGAGTTGCTGCGTGGGCTCCAGCGTTGGTGACTCTGCGTACACGCCGCGATACCGGGCCGGCAATAGCTCGGCGATTGCGAGTCCAACGATGGTCATCAACGTGCTGCGGCGCTTGCCCGCCACCTTCCACAAAGCGCCACAGTCTATCGGTTGACCCAGCGTCACAGAAATATCCGTTCGCCGCGCGCGCTCGTTTCCGATCGGCACCAGGTGCTCACTTCCGACGAGGCCCACCGGCATGAGGGTCAGTCCCGGCGCTTCGAGATAACGAGAAACCGCTGCTAACGCGGGCTGCATCTCGGCCGTACGGCTACGCGTGCCTTCCACGAAAATCAGCAGGTTGTCGCCAGCTTTGATGCGTTCGTCGACAGCGGCCATCGCAACGCGCGCCAGTCGCGCTACCTCGCGGCGGTCCATTACGGCTTCGCCGGTTGCCCGGCTCGTGCTTTGCGGCAGTTTGATCGCTCCAAAACACAGGCTCGAGAAACGCCGAAAGATCTCGAGATAGACCTTGGGGCCCACCAGCACGCTCAGTCTATCGACCACGTTGCTGAAGCCGGCTACTTCGAGCAGATGGGCGAGCATGTTGGCGTCGGAGAACGACAGGTGGTTGGCTACGAATACCAGCTGGCGGTCCCGGCACGCCGCAAGATGGTGCGCGCCGTGCACCGGTGGATCGGCAGCGACGGTGATCTCCCCCAGCACGTTGTTGACCGCGCGCGCCAGTGCAGAGGGAGCGTGGAACCCCCACGAATCCCCGGTAGTGCGCAGTCGGTTCTGCAGCTCGCTGACTGCGTCGTCGGGTGTGTTGGCGAGAAGCGTGCCCAGACGGCGCCGAACGTCGGGCTCGTGCTGCTCGTCCAAGAACGCAACCGAGAAATCGACGATCATGCGTCGCGCAGGGTCGAGCTTGTCCGCTTCGGGAGACTCGTCGACCTTCGTGTCGGACGTCATCGGTGATGAGCATAGGATGCCGATCCGGAATGCCCAAGACATCTCTTTTTGCGGCCAGACTGCTAAGCTTGAGGCGGAGTTCCGCATGAAGCTAGAAACGATGCTGCGCAAGTGCGACCGCGAGCAGTGGTCGGTCAACGACTTGGACTGGTCTGGCACGCCGCGACCGATGTCTAGGGAAGACGAGATTGCGATCGTGCAGTACTTCACGGATATGGCCGGAATCGAACGGCTAGCCGGCGCCTTGTTCGCAGAGCAAGCGAAACGTGCCGAGGATCCGGTGTTGCGTCAGATCTTCAAGTCGTTCGTAAGAGACGAGGCGAGGCACGCCGCGGCGGCCGAGCGGCTCGCCAAATATTACGATGTAAATCACTACCAGTCATATGAGATGACTCAGTCGCTCGTGCGGTTCGCGCCTCACTTCGTCAAGTCGGTGAAGTTTCTGTCGCCCGACATCGCCAACGCCTACATCACTAGCGGCGAGCTGATCTTGGATATCGCGCTGCTGCGGTCGCTCGACGACCACGTAGGGGACAAGATGAGCGGCGAGGCGATGGAGCTGATCAATCGAGATGAATCCCGGCACATCGCCGTCGACTTTCATATGGTCGATTACTACTGCTCCCAGGAGTACGCCCAGCG
>JAUIKB010000905.1 GCA_030430975.1 Polyangia bacterium | reverse complement strand
GCCTTGCCGTCGTCTTTCTTGTCTTCGGCTGCGGGCTTGTCTTCAGCAGCCTCATCCTTGTCCGCATCCGCAGCTTCTCCGCCGTCGGTGGTCGCCACGGCGGGCGACTTCTTCGTTTCCGCCGGCTTGGACTCCTCAGCGGCGTCCTTCTTGTCCTCGTCCTTCTTGGCGTCCTTCTTGGCATCGGACTTGGTCGTACCGACCTCGTCCATCGACCCACCCGCTTCGCGCAGGGCATCCTGGAGCAGCTCGGCCGCCTGTTTCATGACGGTGCGGTCTTCGGGCGCCGGCTCCTCAACATCGGACTTATCGGCGCTCGGGAAGAAGCTGTCGGGTTCTTTAGGCGCGTCGGGCTTCTTGTCGCCCTTCGGCACGATGGCGCCGAGACCGATCATGGTAGCTTTGCGCTGGAGCGGTGGCTTCTTCTTCGCCGCCGGCGTTCCGGCGGTGGTTGTGGTGACCGGCTCCTTGACTGGCTTCTTGTCGTCCTTCGCGCTGGGGTCTTGACCGGCTTCGAACTGACTCTCCTCGTCACCTCGAGCGCTGATCAATTGGTCGATGACCTGCTTGGAATCCGCATCGATCTTGATGAACTTCACGCCCATACCCGATGGGCGTTCGTCAGACGCCGACCCAGCTTCGCGCTTCCACACGACGCGTCCCACGCCCTGCATGAGTTTCTGCTCTTCAGCGATCTTCAGTTCGAACTTGAGCAACGTTCCGGGCGGAAACGGTGAAGGAGTCTTGATAAAGATCCCCCCTTTGCTCACGTCATGTGAGTGATGCTCGATGAACTCATCGACCGTGGCGCTCTTGTAGCGCACCGTCATGGTTAGAACTTTGGCGCGCGGATCCTTGCGGGTGTCCTGTGACATTCATTGCTCCCGGGCAGCGCTTGCTGGTGCGCCGCCAAGTGTCAGAAACCGTATCGTAGCGGAGGCCCACGGCACAGTGGCAAGTATGTTCGATTCGCAGGCGGCCACCGGATGCTCTTCGCCGGCCCTTCTATGCGGATATCCTCGACAAACGGCGCATTTAGGCGACTTCGTGAAGCGCCCACGGTACGCTTGGCGGGATGGAGCAGCATTATCGGGCGTACGACCGCCGCAAGCTGCGCCTCAAAGCGACGGTGAGCTGCCAACAGCCGGCCACTCAGTGCGATGTGCTCGTCCTCAACCTGGGGTTGGGTGGCGCCTGCCTTGAGGCCGCTTCTCCCCTGCCGGCTGACGCGGAACTCACGCTGCTCATCGACGCTCCGAACCGCTGGGACGCGATCGAATTCCAGGCAAGGGTCGCCTGGTGCCACACGACCAGCGCAGGTGCGCGACACGGTGTTCGATTCGATACCGGAGCAGGCGCCTCGCTGGTGGCGCTTGTCGAGCTGCTCGGCGATCCCTACGGCTAGTCGCTGGATCGAAGCGTTCGGTCGTGGAGCAATAGCATCTCGATCACACCCGGGCCCCGGTTGAACTTGTACGAGTGCGTCCCCCGCGCGATGAGTGTTTCGGTCCTGAGTCCTGCCGCCTTGAAGGCGGCGCCGATGCGCTTGGTCGCCGCCAAAAAGAAGTCCTCCTCGCTGGAGAGGAACCGGAAGCGCAACCGCTCGTTCTTGGTCACAGCCGCTTTGGCCCGACGCACGAGTTCAGCTGTGTCGTCCGGTTTGAACGCCGGCTGAAGTACACCCACGGTTCCGAACGCCTTGGGACGTGCCAAACCGACGAGGAGCGACATCCGCCCGCCGAGGCTCACGCCATCGATACCCGTCGCGGCGGGCGTCCCGATCGCCGGCGTCTCTTTGTAGACGCGCGGTAACAGTTCCTCGACCAGAAACTTCGCAAACGGAAGCGCATCGTCGAACCGTTTTTCGCCAGCGAGAATATCCGGCGTGTAGGGGCTGACCACGATCACTCCGCGAAACGGACGCTTTCGCAGATCCCGATTGATCGAGCTGAGGCGCTCGGTACTGACAAAGCCCTGGAAGTCCCTCTTAGTAAGCGGCGGTGACGTCAATCGCTCAAGCGCACGATTCAGTCCATAGTCATCGACCCAACCTCGAGCGCCAAGGTGCGCCCCCTTGTGTGCTTCGCCGCGACCGTGGAGCGCAACCAGCACCGGCAGCTTGGGGCCTCCCTTGGCGCGTTCAGGGATGGTAACGACGACCTCCATAGGGCCGACGGCGTGGCCCGAATATTTCCACGTAATTTCACGTCCTGCATCACGCCATGCCCGCACAGATTTCTTCTCTGGCGGCACGGACGACCCGCGAGCGCTGAGCGAGCTTGCAGCGGGCGCCGGCGGCGTCGCACTCGGCGTCGCACTCGGCGTTGAGGTCGTCGACGCCTGCTGGACGGCCTGCGTCTTTTCGCAGCTAGCCGCGGTGGCAACCAGCACAACCACGGCCAACGTCAGACCCGCGTGCTGCACGCTAAAAAGCGTCCTTGGCAGCGCGTACGGCAGCCAGCACGGCCGCAGGGCGCGGCTCGCCGTCCAACTTCGAGCGCACCGCTTGAATAACCGCCGGCTGATCACATCGCATGAACGGATTGGTAGCGAATTCCTCTTCCAAGGTCGTCGGAACCGTTGGTTTGCCCTGAGCCCGAATCGCCTGGACCGCTCGCTGCTTGTCTAGCAACGCCTGGTTGTCGGGCTCCAAGGTGAGCGCGAACTCAAGGTTGCTGGCGGTGTACTCGTGGCCACAATACACGCGCGTCGAAGGCGGCAATGCTGCCAGTTTTACGTTGAGGCTCTCGTACATCATCTCCGGCGTTCCTTCGAACAGCCGGCCGCAGCCCGCCGCAAACAGCGTGTCGCCTGTGAACACGCAGTCCGCGATCGTGTATGCGACAGCGCCCGTCGTGTGACCCGGAATGTGCAGGACACCAAACGTCATACCCGCAACCTCGAAACTCGCGCCGTGATCGACGGAAGTGGTGAGCCCGGGGATGCGGCTCGCGTCGCTGGAATGCGCGTAGACCGCAAGGCCTTCATGCTCGCTGATCAGGTCCTCGTTGCCGCCGACGTGATCCCAGTGGTGGTGGGTGTTGAAGATCTTCGAAGGCGTCAGCTGCTTCTCATCGAGCAGCGCGATCATCGGCTCGGCGTCGGGACAATCGACCACCGCGACCTCTCCCGTCTGCTGGCACTCGAGCAAGAACACGTAGTTGTCCGACAGCTGCGGAACCAGAGTGACTTTCAAATTGGCCATGTCCGACCCTCCTGTAGCGTGATCAGCTGCGCCGCTGCTCCCTCGCAGAGGCACATAGAAATATT
>JAUIKB010000904.1 GCA_030430975.1 Polyangia bacterium | reverse complement strand
CCGATCCATGCCCGGCGCCCTCCGAGCACGCGGCTGGCCTGCTGAGCCCCGTGCCGCCACAGCTCTATGGAGAACGCGCCAAGCGTCGGATCGGCAAGAGTCGTCAGCTTCGCAAGCCACCTTCCGTCGTGACTCCAGGCTTGGGAGGGGATGCGTGGGGGCGGCGGCTGCATCTTTTTACCGCTCGCAGCGCTGTACGCATCACGTGCATCCCCTGTCGGTAGCAGCACCTTTCCGTCACGGCTCCAGCGCAGCATCGTGGGTTTGCGAAACCGTCCGACCACTCGCGACTGAACGCCGCCTGTTGCGACGTTGTAGACACCGATCTGATACCCGACCGCGTCGTCAGTTAGGCGCTGGTCAGTCGCTTCGTGAGCGACCGCGAGCAGCCGACCGTCCGGGCTGAACGCCACGTTAGCAATGGCGGAATCTGTACCGGGCGGGGCCGCGCGTGGATAGACCACTCGCCAAGCCAGGCGACGTCGATCCAGGTCGTACACCCAAAGCCCCGTGTCATTCCACACCGCCATACCGCTGCCGTCTGGAGTGAACACGGGCACCGGAGCGTAGCGCCGCACACTAAACCGAGGCTTACCCGTTTCCCATTCGTAAAAGTATACCCGCGGCTTCGGCAAAAGCCTGGCGACCTCAAACGCGGTCAACCAGCGCGACGCTGTTCCCGACAATCCCACCGGCGACCGCAGACGCACCCGGCGCTGCGCGCCGGTGCCACCTTGGTTATCGCCTTTGCGGAGTTCCCCGATCGTCAATTGTTTCCGATACGAGGTCGCCCAAAACCGACCGTCCGGGCTGATCTGTCGCCGGTCGTTCCACCACCTGTCAAACTGCAGAGAATCGGGATCCACGACCGCGGTAGTGCTTGGCGGATCGTTGAAGAGCCCCGACGGCACACTCGCCAACCAGAGACGGCCGTCGTCGAGCACACTTCGAACACCGTGGTAGCGCAGTAGTTCCTTAAGACGCCCGGTCGGCTTGACGCTCTGCCCGGACTCAACATCCCAGAGACCGACGCCTCCCCGCGGGGACGTCGTGACGATGCGGCGACCTGAACGGCTCCACATGACTCTGGGCACCTTTTCTGAGCCTAGGGACCAGGCCCGGACCTGACCGTCTCGGTCACCATCATCACGCGGCGCAGCGTCCATTTTCCACACAGCTTGCAAGCGTTCAAATTCACACACGCGGGGCGCGATGCGTTCAACTAGGCGATACTGGCTGTGACTATGAACATCGCCCGCGTTCGCAGAACAGTTCAACATCGCCACAGCGGCAAGCGCCGCCGTCATATGGTCAACGGACGACCGGCTAAGCCCCACGACGTCTTCGCACCGCCCACAGCCCGAGCGTCGCGAGCAACCAACCGATCGGCGTCGGTTCGTCTCGACCCGCCGCGCGACAGCCGCAGCCGGACCCCTCCAGGTTGTCACCGGTCTTGGCCGGCCCGGCCCACTCGCCGAGCTCTTCGTTTTCGATCGACAGCAGGTACTGGACCAAGTCGTCTTTCTGGGTCGCCGACAGCGTCGCGGCGTTGCCGTGTTTCGCGTTGTCGATCACGTCGAGTAGCGTCGCGGCCGAGCCGTCGTGGAGGTACGGCGCCGTCGCGTGCAGGCCGCGCAGCGTCGGCGTGTCGATGCCCTCGAGCTTTTCGCCGCGCCGGGTGCCGGACGTCTCTTTGATGGTCCCCACGTCGTGCAGTTCGGTGCCGCTATCCGTCATGGGTTCGCCAGCGTGGCAGGTGCGGCAGTCGAGGCGATTGAACAGCGCCTGACCGCGTTTGGCCGCGTCGGACAGGCTCCCGTCGGCCTCGCGATACGGGCTGCGCGGGAACGTGTCCAGCGACGTCACGTAAGCGGCCAGCGCGTCGAGCGACTTGCTCACGCCGGCCTTCTTCGCGCCGAGCGGATCGCTGCGGTCGCCGTCGTCGAACTGCTCGTTCGTCATCAGGCCGCTGCCGCCAAAGTGCGCGCGCATGTCGTTTTCGAAGTCTTGAATCTCGTCGAAGTTCGCCGTCCAGTGCACCGGACCGTGACCGGTACCGGCGCGACCACGCAGGGAAATCGTGTTGCGAAGACCCTCGCCGCGATCCGTGAAGTCCCACACACGTCCGTCTTGGCCGCCGTCGAGATGACAGGTCGAACACGCCACGTAGCCGCTGCGGCTCATCTGCGGACTGTCGGCGTTGTAGAAGATCTGTTTGCCGAGCAGCTCTTCGTCACTCAACGATTCCTTGGTGACCGTGCTGACCTCGGCGAGCCGCTTAGGTGCGGAATCGATCCCTGCCAACAGCCCCGTCACGTCGAACACATCGAGTCGCCGCGACATGAAGCTCTGTACGAACAGCTTGCCGTCCTTCGACAGCGCCACGCCCTGCGGCGCCAGTCCCGTCGACGCTCCGCCTACGGTCCGGCCGCTGTAAGCGTCGAATACATCGACCTTGTTCGTGCCTTGGCTGACCACAAACACCACGTCGCCAACCGCGCTGTAGGTGGCGGCGAACGCCATGTCGTGGTCGTCGAGATCGAGTCGCGCTTCGAACAGCTCTCCGCCGCCCTCGAGATCGAGCTGCGATACGATCGTGCGCACCGTGTTGTCCGTGGTGAGCGCCTCACCGTCACGGGTGACGCCGCGCAGCGTGTTGTCCTTCTTGGCCGGCACCGTGGCGCGAACGCCGTCCGGGCTCAGCACGATCGAGCTGATGTAGTTCGCGACGCCGCGACCGGAGTTCTGTTCGTCCTTGCTGGTCGAGTCCGTGACGATGGCGTGCTCTTTCGTCACCTCGCCGGATTTGGCGTCCACTTCGTACACCTGGCCCTCGTCAGCAGACGAGATGAAGCGCGTGACGAACACTCGCTTGCCATCGCCGGACACAGCCACGCCGCGCACGGCTGGGCGCGCACCCGCCTCGCCGAACGTCACGGTCTCGCTCACCGACCCGTCAGCGGTGTTGACCCGAAGCAGCTCGCCAGCGCCTTCCGCCGATACCCACAGCGACTTTCCATCCGGGCTCGCGGCTACGCCGTAAGGACGCGCGCCCCAGCGCAGCGCGTGGCGCTGCTTCACCTTGCCCGCCGTGGCATCGAACTCGAGCAGCTCGTCACTTTCCTGGCATGCGACCCACAGCGACTCACCGGCAACGAAGAGCGACACGCTCAGGCCACCTCGTCGGCTTTCGTCGTCTGCGGCACCAGTCGATAGGCGTCGAACACGCCGTCGACAGCCCGGAGTTCGATGATCATGCGGTCGAGCTGG
>JAUIKB010000903.1 GCA_030430975.1 Polyangia bacterium | reverse complement strand
GAAAGCGCTCACGGATAAGTACGGCGGCGTGGGGCCGATGACGCCGGATCCCGAACTGGCTGAGGAAGCGGATTTGTGTAACGGGGCGACGCTGCCGTAATCGTGGCCCCAATAGCGAAACGGCGCCGGAACATCCGACGCCGTTTCAGACTCAGGGTGGTGAGTGACGGGTGACTAGAGAGCGACCGGGTTGCCCACTGCCTGCTCGGCGACGTCGGCACTGGGGACCTTGTGCTTGTTCATGCGCCGGCCCTTGCGGGACTCCATAAAGCTCTTGATCTGAGCGCGCTGGTCCTCGGTCAGGATGGCTTGGAACTTCTTCATGCGCTCGGTGCGGGCGGCAAACCGTTGCTCGACGTTCGGCGCGACGATGAAGTCCGCGGCGTCAAACGTGTCGGTTGCGAAGGCCGCCAGCATCTTGGTCCGTGAGGCTTTCATCTCTTCGAACTTTGCTTTGCGGTCGGGCCGGTTGGCTTTGCCTTCCTCGTGGAGCGCCTTGAACTGCGCCTTCTGCTCATCGCTCAGCTCGATGCCAGCCTTGGCGAACAGTCCGCCGCGCATCCCGCCGCCGCGCTTGCCGCCTCCGCGACGGGCGTGACGCTGGCCCTTGTCACCAGCTTGCGCACGTCGGGCCCGACGACTGCGGCGGTTTCCGTCGGCGTCAGCCTTGTCGGATCCCTTGGCGCGGTCGCCGCGATTGGCCATGCGGTCGTTGACGGTCGCCACCAGCGCCGCTCGTTGGTCCGAGGTGAGCGCGGCGTGTAGTGCATTCACCGCCTTCACGTCAGCGGCGGTCCGGGCCGCAACGGCTGTCTTGATGGCGTCGAGGTCGGGCTTCGCCCCGGCGGCGCCGCGTTCAGGGCGACCGGTCTTGGCGGACGCCTTCAGGTCAGCGCGGATCGCTTCGATGGCGGTCTTCTGTTCGGCGCTGAGGTCCAAGCTCTTCTCGGCGGTGCGCATCAGTCGCATCGCGTGGCTCTTGCCGTGGCGCTTGCCGTGGCGACCAAACTTGCCGTGCCGTTTCTCTTTGCCTGCCTTCGCGGCCGGGCTGGCGGCTGTCTCTGGAGTGTCGGCACCGGCGAGGCTCTCGGCACTCTGGCCGGTCTCCTCGATCGGTTCGCCGGTCTCCATGTTGCAGCCGGTGGTGAAGCTCACCACGAGGGCGAGCGCGGAAAGGGTCGTGATGATGGTCTTCGGTGTGTTCATACCCAGCGCTTTTGCATCGAGCGTGCCAGCGCCAAATCCGTGCGTTTCGGGGCCGTTGTTTCGCACATGCATGCGAAGTCCGCAGGTTGGGATGCGGGGATCTGCACGGCGCCGCCGTTCGCCGCCCGAGCGTGGCGCGTGATATGGATTCGACATGCCCGAGGTACGGCGCGCTGGCGGCGCGGGCTTTGTGCCGCCGGCACCCGGGGTTGGTCTACCGGGCAGCGGTCCCCCGGCAGCTGTGGGTTGGCTTAAAGGCTACTTTGCCGCGCAGCTGCTGATGTTCGGCGGCCTGAGCCTGATCGCGCTGGGACTGGTAGCGACCGCAGCGATCGACCCGAGCTTCCGCGTCAACCCGGACGACCCGCCAGCCTGGGTAATCGGGATACTCCTGGCTGCGTACGCACTACCGCTCGCCGTCGCCTATCTGGTCGGACTCGTCGCTCCGCGCAAGCCATGGGTTTACGTCTACCGCCTGGTCGCCTGCGCCGGATCCTTCGTCTGCGGCGGTTGCTGGTTCCTCGCGCTTCCTGTGCTCGTCTACTGGATGAAGTCGGAAACGAAAGCTTGGTACAGCGCGGCGTAACCGAGCGAGTCGGCGGTCCTCGGGACTCTCAGCGGCGATATGCCTGGCCAACCGAAACCGCCTTGCCAGGATCGTCATGCGGACCGCTGGTGGCCCGTGCACACGCAGGGTTCGAGCAGGTGTAGCCGACGCGGTTGGCGAGCACGTCCTTGGTCGCTTGCTTGAATTCGTCGCGCGGGGTCGCGGGTTACACGCCGTCGCCGGCATTCAGACGCGCGCGAACCGCTTCTACGAACGCGAGAAGGTCATCGACATGATTCTCGGCCACGTCACGAACAATGGCTGGATCGACCGATGCATAGCCGTAAACGACGATGTTTCGAAAACCCACCGCCGCGCGCAGCGCAGCGGCCAACTCATCGGTTATCCATCCAGCCGTCGCCAGCAGCTCGAATAATTCCTGATTCGTCTTGCTTTCGCCTAATCGGTCGTCCGACACGATGTGTGATGCGACATCTTGCGTCGCCTGAATCGCGATCTGCAACGTATGTTCCACGAACCGGCGTTCGCGAACGTCGGAAGCAATGGCCTCCAGGTTTGCCAACCGGCGAAGTTCGGCGACGTACGTCTCGATTTGCGCGAGCTTTTTGCGCACAAGTCCAGGATCCGTCACTTCGTCTCCACCTTCCGATACTCATCGTAAATAGGCTTCATGTCGAAATAGAATGCGCGCATACGCGTTTCCACCGCGATACGTTTCGAACGATCGTTTTCGAAAATCAGCACGCTGTCCCACAAGATCCGGTGACCCAGGTCATAGGGCACGGTCTCGAAATCGACGATTTCGACTGGAATGCTCAGGCGCAGCTCGAGCGCGCCGGCGATATCGGTGTTGAGGCTGGCCAGGGGACTCTTCGCCGGCCGCGCGCGAATCACCGCCAAATCGATGTCGCTGCCGTCGTGGGCATCACGACGCGCCATGCTGCCGTATAGATAGACGACCGCCATGTCGTGCGGCTCGGTCGCGAAGTACTCGCGCAGCACCGACTCGATGTGATCGTAATCCATCAGCACAGTATGCTGTCGCTGAGCCCAGTCCGGCAAGCGCGGCGACTTACAGTCACCGCCAAGCCACTTCGCATTGCAGCACCCGCTGAGATACGCTGGGGACCATGCGATGGCGGTGGCTCTTGTTCGGCACGGCGTTCGCGATCGGCTGCAGTTCGTCCAAGGACCAAGAGCGCCCTGAACCGCCCGATATGAGCGCGCTGATTGCGCGCTATGAGCAGCCCGACGGGACCTTCGACGCCGACGTCGGCCAGTCGCTGCGCGCGACCGTCGACGACCTGTGGCAGCAGCTTCAGGAAAGCGAACTCGACACGCAACTCGAAGACGCACTCGGCCGCGCGTTCTCGGACATCGACCAAGAGCGTTCGACCACCGGCACGACGTCGCTGGGCGTAGTGCGCCAGGCGATCACCGTCACCGGCAGCGGCTTCGCACGGGTCACGCGTATCTGCGCCGGATGGGGCGACGAGCCG
>JAUIKB010000902.1 GCA_030430975.1 Polyangia bacterium | reverse complement strand
GGCAGCCCCAGCAACGAACTCAAGGCGTCCAGCGCTGTCTGATTTTCACGCAGCAACGCGGGATCCGCGAGGTCCTCGGCGCGCAACTCGTCTCGGTAGTGGCGGTTCACCCACGCGATCAACGCCTGCTCCAAGGCATCACTGAAGATGACGCCCGGCACGATCGCGGCTTGCTCGGCCTCGGTGAGCACCACTCTCAGGCGCAGGCAGGCCGGGCCACCGCCGTTGTTCATCGATGCGTTCACGTCCAGGAAGTGGACGCTCTTCACGGGGTTGTCCTCCGCGACGACTCGCATCAGGAACCGGTGCGCAGCGGCGTTGCGCTCCGACTCGGCTGGCGCAACGATCGTCATACTCCCATCAGGGAGCGTTAAGAGCTGAGAGTTGAACGGGTAAGCGGCAACCGCGTCCGCTACCGGTAGCTCTGCATCGGTGGCCAAGCAGCTCATGAATTCGTCTCCTAGGCGCCGCTTCAATTCCGCCAAAAGCGCTTCGGTGTCGACGAACGCGTACTCATGCAGAAGCAACAGTGGACCGTTGCCTACCGCAACGACGTCCGTGTGGAAGGCCCCGGCGTCGATGCCAGCTGGCTCCTGCTGCCAGAGCAGGGCCGCCTCGGGAGTCAGGCCATGGAGGCGTACGATGGCCGCGCTCGCCTCGAGCGTCTGGCGTGCGGGATGCACTCGCGGTGTGCGATCACCGTCGCCCTCCGACGATGCGAACGCGCGTCGCCCCCAAGCCATGAGGTGGACGACCGCCGCGTCTGTTTGTAGGCGGGTGTGATTGGCCGCGCCTTCGTCGGCGAAGTGGGCTGCACCCGGAAGCGGGTCGTGCACCACGAATCGTGCCGAGTCTTGGAAGATCGACCGCAGGACTAGCGACGTGTCACGAGGCTCAAGGGAACGGTGAAACATCGCGATAAGATTCGCGGGCGTGAGGTGCAGTCGGCCGTCACCGGCGTCCCTCGAAGGCGTCACGGTGGCGGCGTTCGCGGTCCACATTGACGACGCTGAGCTGCAGAGCCGCAGCAGGTGATCGTGGGTACGGGCCGCCGCTCGGACGACCTCGGAGTCCGCGCCATCAAAGCCGAGGCGTCGGAGCGTTTCGACATCCGGGCGTGGCAGCGGTGGCAACACAGCCTGTGCGACGCCGAGTGAAGACACCAGTCGCATTTTCTCGAGCCCCTGCAAAGCAGCCAGCCGGGGATTTGAAACGTGCCCCTCGTGCGACGCGCTTGCCAGATTGCCTGGGCTCAGCCCCGCGTAGTTATGCGTAGGACCAGGGAGCCCGTCGAAGTTGTACTCCTTGGGCATGTCGGGGGAGGGCATGACGGCGTTTAGACCTCGTACGCTGGGATCTGCAACAAAGGAATCATTTAGGTCTTCTGCCTGGCTTCAGACGTCTGGGAAGTGGCCGACGGCTCACAGCGTTTAGGGAACGAACGGCTGCATTGGTTGTCGAAGCACACATGGGAGTTGGAATGCGGTTTTTATCGGCGATTTCGGCCGTCTTTGCGGCAACGGTCGGCCTGTGCGGCTGTGCTGGCAACGTTCAGGACGAGCCCTCTGGAGCAGACGAGCCGGCAAGCTTAGCTTTGCAAGGCGCACTGGGTGACGGCAGTTGCGTTGACGGTAGCGTGAACGTGCAGCTGGACCGGACAGCGGATGGGAACTACGCCGGCGAAGCGTACTACCAGTCGCAGGATGTTTTCGGTGGCGTGTACCGCGCCACCTACGACCTGACTGGAACCCTGCGCGAGGGGCGCTTGAAGATCGACGAGACACGCGTGGTTGAAGCGGACGACCTGCCGGAGTTCCATTCGTGGTGCACCGGGACGATGACGCTCGCGCCTGACGCGGCCGGCGGGTGGAAGGGGGACTACGTTTCCGGCGCGTGCGGCTGTCGGGGGACACTTCAGTTTTGAAGTGATCGCGTCTAGCCGTTGCGGCGCTTGACCCAGGCAAGCTTGGCCATGCGCGCGGCCTTTGCCAGGTAGTGGTACGCGGGCGTCTTACTGCCCTCGTGCTTCGGTTGGTATTCGTCGGTTAGATAGGGCACGTACATCGAGCGGCGAAGGCTGCGCATTCCGTGGTGAGGCGATGCCTCGACGCGATGCCAGCAGCGCCCGTCGTGAACGGTCAAGTCCCCAGGCTCGGTTTCGATGACGACTTCGTCTGGATCAGCCTTGTGTGAAACGAAGTAGGCTTTCTTCGTGAGAAAACCCACGAAGCCTTGCTTATGGCTGCCGGGGATCACGCGCAACCCGCCGTCTTCCTTACGGATTCGATCCAGATGTAACCCTACGTTCAGCATCTGCTGCGGAACGCGAAGATAGAACAGGTCACGTAGGCCATCGGTATGCCAGCCGAGACGCCCGTAGACGGTTCCTGGCGCGTTGAAGTAGCGGTTCATCACCACGCCGTCTTTTTCCTGATCGCCTACCCGCGTCTGACTGCCGACCAAGCTCCGAATTGGCGCGAAACGCTGGTCTCGGACGAGATCACGGATGAAGTCGGAATGGCACGAGGTAAACGGGAGGCGTTGAATCCGGGGTTCGCCGTCCGGGCCCAGGCCCTTGAAGAGCGGAATCCCGAAGATCTTCTCACGCCCCTCGGCGAGCCATTCGCGTTCGATACGGTCGCCTTCGGCAATTAGCTGTTCGACCTCTTCAGGCGAAGCGACTTGCGAGAAGACTAGGTAGCCATTGTGTTCAAGGAATTCGCGCTGCTGTTGGGTGATCGCTTCGCTCAGCTTGAAACGCGTGTCGAGAGGTAAGTCACGCCCGTGAAGCTCAGCGTGTGTCGGTTTGGAAGCGGTGGGATCGATAGCTCGTTCAGTTTGCATGAGGGTCTCCAACGTATCGTCGCGAAGGGAGGTCTTGTGTGGGCGGCGCCAGCCCGAGTATGGCGCATCCGGCACGAACTAGATGAGCCTCGACAGCCCGAATGATGCTTTCTTGCGGGGCGTTGTCGAGACCGGTGATCAATCGAAGTTCGTGCTCCGAACTAAGCGCGTACCGAGTGACAAGGAAACTAACGCTTTGCAGCGCCAGCCGCGTTTCGTTCTCGGGCGCTCCAGTCGCGGACGACAGAAGCGCTGATGTCTGGTTCAGGAACGGCCGCTGCAGTTGCTCTTGGCGAGCCGCGCTGAGCTCGTTCTCCAATGCCGCTACCTGGCGATCGAGTTCGGCCTGCCCCGACCGCGACGCCTCCAAGTCACGGTTCAGTTGCGCCATGGCTTCAGATTGGTCACTGGCCTCGAGCTGGGATTCCAGGCG
>JAUIKB010000901.1 GCA_030430975.1 Polyangia bacterium | reverse complement strand
CACCAGCCTCGTGCGCAAACGCATTGCGCCCAACAATCGCTTTATTCGGCTGGACCCCAACTCCCGTCAAGGCGCTCAACAGCTGGCTGGTTTTGAATATTTTTTCGTGACGGATATTGGTCTTCACAGGCAGCACATCGCTGCGCAACCGGATTGCCGTCACGAGTTCTTCTAACGAAGCGTTGCCGGCGCGCTCGCCGATACCATTGATCGTGCACTCGACCTGGCGAGCACCCGCCTGGACGGCGGCGAGCGAATTCGCCACCGCAAGGCCAAGGTCATTGTGACAGTGCGTGGAGATCGTAACGCGATCGATGCCCTTCACCCGCTCCTTGAGCAACTTGATGCGATCGAAGTACTCAGTCGGAATCGTGTAGCCCACGGTGTCGGGAATGTTGACGACCTTCACGCCCTCATCGACCACTGCCTGGACGACCTGAACCAAGTAGTCGGGGTCGGTGCGAGTGGCGTCCTCGGGACTGAACTCGATTTCATCGAATGACTGCTTGCCAAGGCGCACCGACTTCACGATTAGCTCGAGCGCTGCATCCTGTTTGAGTCCGGTCTTGGCGTCCAAGTGGAGCTGCGACGTGCCAAAGAACAGATGCAAACGCGCATGAGCGGCGGGCTCGAGACCTTTCGCGCAAGCCTCGATGTCGCCATCGTTGCAGCGTGCGAGCGCCGCCACCGTCGCATGCTTGAGTGCGCGTGAGATGCTCTGACAGCCGGCGAGATCCTCGGGACTCGCCGCTGGGAAGCCGGCTTCGATGATGTCGACACCGAGTTCTTCAAGCTGCCGCGCGAGCGTGAGCTTCTGCTCCGCGGTCATGCCGTAGCCGGGCGATTGCTCGCCGTCCCTAAGGGTGGTGTCGAAGATTTTGACCGTATCCACTGCGCGCTGTTTCCTTCGTCCGTCCGACAGCACCGGTTGTGGTGCACCGCGTCATTCAACGCAAAGCGGCATTATTAGGGTCGGATACTGGTTGAACAAGAAAAATTGCCCTATTTTCGCCAGGATGGGTGCGATATTTCCTCACCCACTCGAAGTTCTACAGCCTGCTTTTCCAGTGGTTTGTCGCCAGTAATCCACTGCCTACTGGTTGCCCGCACGGGCAGAGTCGCCATGTAGAATCGTAGGCATGGCGACGAACGCGATCCTTGGCAGAGACGTTTACCTGGCCCTGGCGGCTGTGGGATGGGCTGACGGAGACCTCACCGAAGAGGGGGCCGACGCTATCGTGCGAACCGCGCTCGAGGAAGGTTTGCCCATCGAAGAGATCGCGGAGATCGAGGAGGCGACGAAGAAGCGTCTCGACATCGGCGTCGTGGACCGCGTTGGCATGTCGAAGTCCGACCGCCTCTACGTGTACGCTGTTGCGGCGTGGATATGCGAACTCGATGGCCCGCGCAGCAAGCGCGAAGAAGAGGCTCTGAATAAGCTTGGCGCCGAACTCGGCATCCCGGAAAAACCTCGCGAGCACGCCAACACCATCATGAAGGAAATCGCCGACGGCGTGGACCGCCCCGCGCGTTTCGACCTGCGTGCCCTGCGCGACACGCTCGACGCCCGTCTCGAAGCGGCCCGCGAGGCGCGCATTTCGGCGGTGGAGAACGAGAAGCCGGAGCCACCCCCCGACGCGGAATAGGGTTCTACACCAGCTCGACGTCGCCCTTCGTAAACACCGAAGGCTGTCCGTTAACCCGCGTCTGCGCTCGGTCCTGGAGCGCGCGGGCAACGCGGTCGGTTGGACACTGCTGCACACACTGGCCAAAGGCGCTAGCGGCCTCTTCGAAGCGCCCGGCCCGGTAGTCCGACAAACCCGCCTGGAATTCGGCCAGCGTCCGGCGCTTAGCCAGGCGCACTTCATCGGGCTCGCCGTCAAACACCTCGACTAGGCCGACCGCATCCGTTCGGCCGTGAACGCGCACCTTGCCCAGCTCTCGCAGATCGTAGCCGGACGGATTCGACATCCGCCACATGACCTCCTCCGAAATCAGCACCGGCGCCCCTACCGACTTCGTGGCTGCCTCGATGCGGGCCGTGCAGTTCACTGTATCGCCGACCGCCGTAATATCCAGGCGCTCCGCCGAGCCCACCGTGGCAAGCATCACGGGACCGGCGTGCATGCCGGCACCCAGCTCGAGCGTTCCAGCGCCGGGGACCGTCTTAGAGTCGTTCATCTCCGCCAGCGCCCGCACCATCTCGATCACGGCATCGACGGCGGTGTCAGCCGCGCCCATGAACGCCGCCATCAGGCCGTCACCCAGGAACTGGATCACGATGCCCTGATGCTTGGTGATGATCGGACTCATGCGGCCGAAGTACTCGATCAGCATCTGGTAGCCGGCCTTTGGATCGAGCCGCTCGAACAACGCGGTGAAACCGCGCAAGTCAATGAAGAGCGCCGTGATCTGATGACTGGCGGTATCGCCAAGCGCTACGTCCACGACGCGATCGCGATTGAGCGGCCGCAGAAACTCTTTTGGCACGAAGCGCTCGAACGACGACGCCATCTGTTTGGTCTCTTCGTAGAGTCGAGCGTTCTCGAGCGCGACGGCCGCCTGAGTTGTGATCAAATCGAGCACCATCATCCGATCCTCTGTGAAGGCTCCGGCCGTTAGGTGGTTCTCCAGATACGCCACACCGGACCGCTTGCCTTGAAAGCCAACCGGCACGCACAGAACGGAACGAGATCGACTCACCGCGCCGTCGACAAAGCGCGCGTCGCGGCGAGAATCGTCCGCCACCACCGGTTCGCCGGTCTCGAACACGTGCCGCACTACCTGGAGCGGCAACGTGTCGACCTCTGAGACCGCGGCGCCGTTCTTGCACAGGTTCACGCCATCCACATCATCCGATGCCTCCACGCGCAGCACGCCATCACGCTCAAGGATCAAATAACCGCGAGTGGCGCCGGCGTTCTGAAGCGCAACGGACAACCCCCGATCCAACAGCGCGTCGAAGCGCATCTCCGACGCCAGCGCCGTCGTGACCTTGAAAAGCGATTGCACATCCAGCGTCATGCCTGGCAGCGAGTCGGTCGCAACCTCCACCGTCATCGTCAACGACCCGGTCGTCGGTGCGCTCGTGGCCGTCGCGGTAAGCCCCGGAAAGTCGGCCTCGAGCAGCTCGACCTTGGCCGACGCTCCCCAGCGCTGGTACGCGGCGCGCGCCTCCATCAGATACGCGCGGGCGATGATGCGCCGTCCCCGCGCGGAGTGGAACCTACCGGCCAGTTCGCACGCCAGCGCTTCGTGCTGCACGAACTGATGCTCTCGTGCGAGATC
>JAUIKB010000900.1 GCA_030430975.1 Polyangia bacterium | reverse complement strand
GCGTCGAACACCAACCCGCACACCACCGCCAACAACAGCGCGAGCAGAATCTGAGTGTGTAGTTTCATGACCTCACCGTGGCTAGCCCGCGGCGAAATGACCACGATTAGCGCTGTTCCACAAGCCGAGCGGGCAGCGAGTCAGTGCCGCTAAATCGGGCTCAACTGAGCACTTGAGCCAACCAGCCGCTCGCGACAAGATGGCGCAATGCTGAAACTGGACGAGTTCGAGAGCGCCTTTAAAGCGGCCGACAAAGTCCCGTACGAGCATATCGACATCACTATAGGGTCAGCCATCGTCGTCACCGATCTCCCCACGGAGGCGGCCCGGCTGTTCGGTCGCGATGCCGCGGAGTTCTTGCGTGCGATCGGTACGAACGAAACGACCTGGAGCACGCTCAGCGCGGACGATTATCAACACGTCGGCCAGCTGCTCAACGTCGTCGAAGAGCGGCGTCCTGACCTAATCGTGGCGTACCGCAATCTCCAGGGGCGTGCGCGCGACTTCCCGTTCAGCCTGGGTTCGCACGTCGACGTCCTGACGCAAGCGACTTCAACGCCAGTGCTGCTGCTGCCGACACCTGGTCCCGATGGTCGGCTTTCCGAGAAATGCAGTGCAACGCGCAACGTGATGGTGCTGACCGACCACTTAACGGGGTCCAATCGCTTGATCGGCTACGGCGCACACTTTACCGCCGACGATGGCTTGCTCGTGTTAGCTCACCTAGAAGACGACGCGATATTCAAGCGCTACCTCAACGTGATCGGCAAGATCCCGGAGATCGAAACCGACGAGGCGCGCGAACACATTCAGCATCAGCTACTCAAAGAGCCCGCCGACTACATCGACTCGTGTCGAGCCGCGCTGCAGGCGTTGAACCTGCCGATCCGGATAGAACAAGTGGTCGCGATGGGACATCACGTCGAAGACTGCCGACGTCTGACCGACGAGCATCACGTCGACCTGCTGGTCATGAACACCAAGGACGACGAGCAACTCGCCATGCACGGCCTGGCGTACCCGCTCGCGGTCGAGTTCCGACAGCTGCCCCTGTTGCTGCTGTGACAGTCTTCGAGATCTCCCCGTGATGAACCCAGCCCTCGTGATCGCCAGCGCCAGCCATGCGGCGCCGCCCGGACACGTGACGGCAATCTTCGCCGTGGTGCTGGCGCTGATGATCCTGAGCCTGGCGTTGGAAGAGAAAATCCACGCGAAGAAGTCCGTGATCGTGGGCACCTTCGCAATCATCAGCCTGTTTTTGGGCACAGCGTTTGGGATCATGCCGTTCGACGAGAACGGCAAACACGTCGTAACCAATATCTTCGGAGAGCACCTAACGCTGCCGGTGTACATACCGGCCATCGACTGGGGTGTGATCGCGATCATCCTAGGCGCTAGCCTGTTCGTCGATGTAATCAGCAAGAGCGGACTGTTCACGTGGATCGCCATCCGCCTAACCAAGGCGTCCGGCGGCGACCCGTTCAAACTCTTGATCTACTACGGCGTGCTGACCGTCGTGTTTAGCGCTGTGCTCAACAACGTTACTGCGATGTTGATCCTCGGTTCTCTGACGGCGGTAAGCCTCAAGAAGCTACGCCGCAACCAGCTGCTGCTAGGCTTCTTGCTCGTGGAGGGACTGCTCACCAACGTCGGCGGACTGCTGACGTTGATCAGCTCGGTGCCCAACATCATCGTCGGCAATACGGCGGGCATCGGCTTCGCCGAGTTCTTCTACAAGGCCGCGCCCTACGTCATCGTGGCCACCATAGCCACGCTGCTGCTCGGCGCGCGACTGTTTCGGGTTGAGAGACTCACGACCGATCGGGAAAAAGACGACGCCAAGAAGCTTGTCGCAAGCTTCGACGAAAACGACGGCATCGAGAGCCGCGGCTTCTTCTGGTTCAGCACCGTCCTGTTCTTGCTGTTCATCGGCACGCTGGCGACGACGTCGGTGATACCCGTGTTGAAAGATCTCGACATGGGCTACGTCGCGCTGGCGTTCGCGACGGTGGCGTTGCTGAGGTTCAAGGCGACCGCAGGCAAATTCTACAAGGCCATCGATTGGGACCTGCTGCTGTTTTTCGCTGCGCTCTTCGTCGTGATCAACGTGATGGAGCACGCCAAAGTCCTCGACTACATCGGGCGTGGTCTAGCGGTGATTACGGACCTCGGCCCCAAGCTGGGTGGAGGCGGACTGTTGGTCTCGAGCGCGGCCGCTAGCGCGGTCACCGACAACATCCCGCTCGCCGCAATGTTGGCCAAGATCCTGGGTGCCGCGCCGGACACCCCGTCCAGTCAGTGGTGGGCCGTTATCTTCGGAGCAAACCTGGGAGGCAATCTGACTCCAATCGGGTCGGCGTCCACCGTCGTTGCGGTAACGATCATGAACCGCTACGAACTCGGCGTTGGATTCGCACGCTTTGTGAGGCTAGCGGTGCCGTTCGCGGCGATCCAGCTCGTGCTGGCCGTCGTGTACGTGGTGGTGGTGCTCTGATGCCGACGTGCACGCACTGCCCGCGCCGGGCGGGGCGTCCATGCTAATCGACGTCGGGCTCCTGCTGCTGGGGGGCATCATGCTGTACTTCGGCGCCGAGTGGTTGGTACGCGGCGCCGCGGGACTTGCCAATGCGTTCGGCGTTCGACCGCTGCTGATAGGGCTCACAGTCGTGTCATACGGCACGTCGGCGCCCGAGCTCGCCGTCAGTCTCCTGGCGGCTTATCGTGGCTCCACCGACATTACGCTTGGCAACGTGGTCGGATCCAACGTCGCAAACATGGGATTGATCCTGGGCCTAACCGCGTTGGTTGCCCCGCCCGCCGTGGACGGTTCCCTAATTAGACGCGAGCTGCCGGTGCTCATCCTCGCGACGGTTGCCCTGCCCGTGCTGCTCCTCGACGGCATGCTGGGTCGGATTGACGCCGGTCTCATGTTGCTTGGGGCAATCGCCTTCAGCTACGGCTGCATCCGCTGGTCACGTGAGTCAGAAGAATCAGACGTCGACGAGATACCCGAGACGACGAAGAAGCTACCGCTGGCCGCACTGGTCACGCTGGGTCTCGCAGTCCTGATCGGCGGGGGCGAGGCGTTCGTGCGGGGAGCCGTGTCGATCGCGCGCCAGCTCGGTGTGAGCGAGCGCACGGTCGGACTCACCGTGGTTGCGCTGGGCACGTCCCCGCGGCTTTCTTGTATTTCCTGAATCCATGCACTCCCGGATCTACGAATGTCATGTCATGCACGCCCGCTTCCTTCCCCGCGCGCATCGCTTCGTCTACCGGCTGTTCATGCTGAGCC
>JAUIKB010000899.1 GCA_030430975.1 Polyangia bacterium | reverse complement strand
CGCCGACGCCGACGCCGTCTCAGGCAGCCAGCGCAGCATCGGCCACTGCTGCCGTCGCGTCCGCGAACTCCTCGGCCGTCGGAGCGTCTGCGAGCGGCTCGCCTAGCGCTTCGCGGCCCGGCATCGATCCCGACAAGATCGCCCTGGTTCGCGACCTGACTCCGGACGGCTGGCACATACCAACCAAACAATCCAAGCCGCCCAGCGTAAAGGAATGGAATGCGGCGGAGGAGCACCCGGTGCGTGGCGCCAAGAAGCTGGGCTGTGAAACGAAGTTCGTGCGCGAATGGATACGCGTCAGCTGCCGCACCAACAGCTTTTCTGGTTCGACGATCAAGGGCCTGACCTTCATCAAGCCGAGCGTTAAGCCGACTGACTTCTACGAGTTTGTCCGTGAGGATTCGGTGGCCAGCGTGGTGTTTCCGATTCGCCGCAAGCTCGATGCAGAGGTCGAGTTCAAGTGGAGCGACTTCAGTCGCAAACTGAAGGTGAACTGGTCGGAGCAGGCCAAGGCGCCGGCGGTCTCGTTCTTGGGTGGCGCTACAAAGGACCTGTCCAAGCCGGCATGCAGCAAAGTGTGCGGCATGGGCATCGGCTTCCTTGCAAGCTGTCACCTCGTGGCTGGCATGTGCGGCAAGGGGTATCTGTGCGACACCGATAGCGGCATGTGTATGTGCTACTCGTTCGCGCGCGACATCTGCACGACGGACTACTGACGCTGGTCGACGGGCCGATACCTGCTGCGCGGGCGCAGAGCGCACCCGTTCATGTGGGTATATGTAGGTAAAATCTAGAAAAAGCCCGGGGAATCATGGGCAATTTTAGAAATTGCGCGACGTTCTCCCACCACCACCGCACAAAGTTGTAGTCTCCCGGCGCGGAATCCGAGCCCCCGGGGGCAAAGGTCCGCACGCATCCTTGTTTCCCACGAGGCCCGCATTGCGTAGCGGGACGGAAAGGAAGCCTATGAAAGCACGGCCCACATTCGAAAAACGCCGCAAAGAAAAAGCTCGCCAAGATAAGAAGCGCGAGAAAGCCGAAAAGCGCGAACAGCGCAAACTGGAGAAAGACAACCAAGAGCCGGTGCTCGACGAGGACGGAAACGTCATCGAGGATCCGGACATCGCCGGCATCGTGCCGGGACCACAGCCGTTGCCCCCTGAGTTCGGGGACTTCGAGGACGACGCTAGTCAATAGCTTGTCCGCGATGAACAGGCCCCTAAGGCTAGGGGACGAAGCCCCAGCTGTTCCCAGTGTTTAAGCGCGTCATACTATTTGCACTCACCAACCTCGCGGTGCTCCTCGTCTTGAGCGTCGCGTGGTTCGTGCTGCGCACGTCCGGAGTTCTAGACGGAGTCATCGACAACGTCGATTGGACGTACCTGCCGCTCGCGATATTTTCCACGCTGTTTGGGTTCGGCGGCGCGATCATCTCACTGCTGATCAGCAAGTGGATGGCGAAGCGCTCCACCGGCGCTCACGTCATCACGCAGCCGCGCAACGAAATGGAGCGCTGGCTGGTCACCACCGTTCAGAAGCAGGCGCACCAGGCTGGCATCAAGATGCCCGAGGTCGCGATCTACGATGCGCCCGAGCCGAACGCGTTCGCGACGGGCCCGACGCGCAACAGTTCGCTCGTCGCCGTGAGCACGGGCCTGCTGCATACGATGCAGCGCCCCCACGTCGAGGCCGTGTTGGCGCACGAGGTTTCCCACGCCGCCAACGGCGACATGGTGACGCTCACCTTGATTCAGGGTGTCCTCAACACGTTCGTGATCTTCTTCTCACGTATTATCGGCAACCTGATCGATAGTGCCCTTTCCAGGGGAGAGCGCCGTAGTTCCGGCATCGGATACTATGCGGCGGTATTCGTGTCTGAGATCGTTCTGGGCATTCTAGCCACGCTGATCGTCATGGCTTTCAGCCGCTGGCGCGAGTACCGGGCCGACGCCGGTGCGGCGAAGCTCTCCGGTCCCCACAACATGATAGGCGCTCTGCAGACGCTCGCTCGCGGCACGCCCGACGAGTCGCTGCCCGCTTCGATGGCGGCCTTCGGCATCAAGGGTGGCAAGTCCGGGTTCATGAATCTGTTCCGCACGCATCCCCCGATCGAGCAACGCATCGCCCGGCTTCAAACGGCGATGCAGCGCCGCTGACAGGCTGATTTTTAGGCGTCAAGCGACGTTCCCGCGCAGTGGGCCACAGCGCGGTGGACCCCAGCGCAGTCGGCCACAGTGCGTTACGCCACGGCGCGGTAAAGCCACGGTGCGGTAGGCTACAGTGCGGTAGGCCACAGTGCCGTAGGTCAAACGGGTTGACCCAACAGTGGTGTCTACGGTGCGTCGATGTGCCAGACGATGCCGGCGAAACTCGTGAAGTTTTGCGTGCCGTGCACGAGGTCGCCCTGCAGCTTCTCACCGTCGCGCCGGTTGTAGTAGCGGACGCGATACTGCAAGCGCAGCGCCAGCTCGAAACGCTCATCGATCGGCACACCGCCGCCGATGCCTAACATCCAGGCGATGGTCGGGTGCGTGCGCAGGGCGCCTTGCGTCGAGTTGTTCTGGTTAGGCAAGTCGTCACGTGCCTTGTCCGAGCGCGCGCCGTACAGCCCGTACCCGAGCTCTAAAAAGAGTGTCTTGTAGTGGGCGCGCACCAGCGGTCCCGTCCAAAATTCCAGGTAGGATCCACCGACCGTGCCCGCCACGACGGCGGCTTGGTTCGCGTCGAGTCCGGTGAAGCGCCCCGCCTCGCGGGTGCCGGCGTCCAGCTGGAAGTAGGCACCCGCGCTCAGTGGGCCCCAAAACCGATAGGTCAGGCTATCGAGCAGACCGAACTGGGTCTCTGAAACGAGCAGATCCCCCTTCGTGCCGCCAACTTCGTTTTTGACCTGCTGCTCGAAGCGGCTGAAAGTGAGCCCTGCGTCTAGCCGCCAGCGCGGCGGTTCGTCGGCGTGCGCGGTCCCAGAAAACGACAACGCGCTGAAGCTAGCGGCAGCCCAGGCGGCACGTCGAAAAAGCGTCATGCAGCGCCTATGGCTGTTGCCCAGCTTTCTTCCGTAATACTTTGCCAATACGGACGAGCAATCTTGATTTAGATTTAGATTTGGCAGTTTTTTGTTTTGCTGCTTCATCTGTTACTAGTTGTATCAATGGCTTTATTATTGGCATTTGCCGGGATGATATATTGGCTATCCAGTCAATCTGGTCAAGCCTTTGTTCAAGATCAGATTGAAAATCAATTATCAGAAAATTTAGGTTATAAAATTAAAGTTCAGGGGATTAGTTTTTACTTTCC
>JAUIKB010000898.1 GCA_030430975.1 Polyangia bacterium | reverse complement strand
TCCGAACTGCTACGATGATTTCGATGCCAGTGCTGTGCGAGCCGCCGGATGAAATGCGCGACGTTGTCGCGGCGTGGGCCAAAGGAATGGCGTTCGCGCCGGACCTCGATGAACGTGCTGAGCTATTGAGATTGATCGCTAGCCCGACCCGTCTACGGCTGTTCTTCGTGCTGAACCACCTCAAGCAGGTCTGCGTTTGCGACCTGGCTGAGATCCTGGGCGTTTCACAATCTGCCGTCTCCCAGCACTTAGCGAAGTTTAGAGCTTACAAGTTGGTCGAGACGCGGCGCGAAGGTCAGACGCTCTATTACTCGCTGGCAAAATGCGAAGCCGTCAAGCTGCTGAAGAAGGTCGCCGTCTCGGGCATCGATCGCCCTGAGAACTGTTGAGCGACGCAAGCCCGAATGCGGCTGGTCACTCAGTGCGTGTGGCCGGCGTGCTTTTTGTCGGCGCCTTTTTGAACCAGCTTCATGTTGCAGCGCGGGCAGGTGCCGTCGCCCTTTTTCGACCGGGCGTAGTGCACGGTGCCCATGTCGCACATCCAGGCGCCACTCGGAATCTCTGACTTGGCGACCGGGGGGTCGTATGACGTGCTCTTGGCCGAGACTTTCGCTTTTAGCTCGGTAGCTGACGAAACATTGTCCGATGGTTCGGCAGGCGACTCAGCGTTGGGCGATTTCGCGCTGGCAAACGTGACGCCCGAGAGCAGCAGGACAGTGGCACCAAGAGCGAAGAGTCGGCGGTTGCGCATACACCGAGGTTAGCACGCACGCCGCCGAAGTCCGGTCTTTGGCAACGAAATCAACAGCTTGAGAATATTCTCAAGCTGCGCTCGGATTGTCGCCATCCGCGACGCCGGCGACGCTTTTTGCCCGTGTTCTGAAAGTCGATTTCGGCAACTCTTGGCGGCATGGATATTGCTGCCCGGCGAGTTGAGATCGAACCGCGAGTTGAACGAAACCGCGAGTTTGAGCCGAAGGTGCACATGACTCGGAAATTCAGTAGCCGTCCGCTCGCGCGTCGAGCTTTCCTTCAGCAGGGCGCGACCGCGTTCGGTGCACTGGCCCTTGGCCGGTTCGTGACCGGCTGCGCCTCGCGTCCGACCGTGCCGGCGCGCAGTGCCCTGGTGCAAGTATCTGGGCGGGTCATCGACCTCAACATCGCCGAGACGCAACTCGCCGTGGCTGGCCGGTCGGCGCTAGCCACAACCGTTAACGGGGGCATCCCGGGCCCGGAGATACGCCTGCGAGAGGGAGAAGACATCACACTGCGCGTCCACAACCAGATGGACGAGACGTCGTCCATCCACTGGCACGGCTTGCTCGTGCCGCCTGGGATGGACGGCGTTCCGGGCATCAGCTTCGATGGTATCCCAGCAGGAAAAACATTCGAGTATCGGTTCAAGCTCCGCCAAAGCGGAACGTACTGGTATCACAGCCACAGCGGTTTTCAGGAGCAGACCGGCATCTATGGTGCGCTGGTTATCGACGCAAAGGGCAAGCCCAGCGCTGAGTACGATCGTGAGTACACGATCGTCTTGTCGGACTGGACGTTTGAGAACCCGACCCGCGTTTTTCGAAACCTGAAGGCCTACGGCGGCTACTACAACTTTCAACGCCGCACGCTCGCGAATCTCAGCGAAGAGGCGGCCAAGATGGGGCTGCTGGGCGCTCTGAAAGATCGCATGAGCTGGGGCCGCATGCGCATGGACTCGACGGACATCGCCGACGTCACCGGCGTCACGTACACTTACCTCCTCAACGGCTTGTCACCGGATGAGAACTGGCGCGGACTGTTTAAAGCTGGTGAGCGCGTCCGCCTTCGATTCGTGAACGCATCGGCCGCGACTTACTTTGACGTTCGAATTCCAGGCCTGCCTGTTCAGGTCATCGAAGCCGACGGACAACCGGTGAAACCCGTCGAAGTCGACGAATTCCGTATTGCGACAGCCGAGACGCTGGACGTGATCGTTCAGCCGACGAAGGCGGCGTACACGATCTTCGCCGAAACGATGGACCGCAGCGGTTACGCGCGCGGAACACTCAGCCTCGACCGCAAAGCGACGGCCGCCGTTCCGCAGCGCCGTCGTCGCGCTCTGCTGACGATGGACGATATGGGCATGGATCACGGCTCGATGGATATGAGCGGCGGCGCAATGAAAGTGAGCGCCGGCGGTATGGACCACGCCGCGATGGGTCATGGCTCCATGAAGATGGACGAGAAGCCCAAAGCGCCGGAGGCGACTTCGGCTTGCGCGGCAGGTGTCGCCGTCGTCGGTCGGCACAACAAGGACGACCATGGCGCAGGCAACTCGATGGTGGCGCAGATCGCTCGGTCGCGGGTGGCGGAGCCGGGCCTCGGGCTGCGCGACGCCAAGCATCGCGTGCTGACGTACGCCGATCTCCAGCGTGCTCAACAGGTGTCGACGCCGCCGCCACCCTCGCGCGAAATCCTCCTCCACTTGACCGGAAACATGGAGCGCTACATGTGGTCGTTCAACGGTGAGCAGTACCACTCGGGCATGCCGCCGATCGTTCTCAAGCGCGGTGAACGCGTACGCTTCGTGCTCCTCAACGACACGATGATGTCGCACCCGATCCACCTGCACGGGATGTTCTTCGAGCTAGAAGTCGGTGCCTGCGGCGCCAATCCGCTTAAGCACACCGTGAACGTGAAACCCGCTGAGCGAACGTCGTTCCTTGTCACAGCCGAAGAGGTCGGCAAGTGGGCTTTTCACTGCCATATTCTTTACCACATGGCAGGCGGCATGTTTCGCGTCGTCGAGGTGCGCCCATGAGGGCCGCGCACATCGCGGCCATGGCGGCTGTACTCACCGCAAGCATGGCGGTCGCCCGTCCGGCGTCGGCTGAAATGGGCGACCCACCGACCTACGGTATGTTCCTCGTCGAAGAGGCGGAGTACGGCTACAACGGCAGCAGCAACCCGTTCAGCTGGGATACGACCGGCTTCTACGGTGGCGACTGGAACCGACTGTGGTTCAAGAGCGAGGGCGAGGCGAGCACCGACGAAACTGCCGTCGAAGGTGAGGCCCAGCTTCTGTATAGCCGGCTGTTCTCTGCGTTTTGGGAGGTGCAGCTAGGTATCCGCGGCGATCTCGTCGCCGCTGACTCCGGGCGCGACGGTCGAGGTCACGTTGTCGTCGGACTTGAAGGGTTAGCGCCGTACTGGTTCGAGATGGAACCGGCGATGTTCGTCAGCCACCAAGGAGATGTCGCTTTTCGATTGCGCGCGAGCTACGACCTGTTCATCACGCAGCGACTGATCGCGCAGGCTAGTT
>JAUIKB010000897.1 GCA_030430975.1 Polyangia bacterium | reverse complement strand
CCGAACGGCCAGAAGCAGTCACGCGGGTACTTTCGAAACGGCCAGCGCGACGGCTGGTTCACCGAGCATTTTGCCAACGGCAGGCAGGCGTATCGCGCCTACTTCCGCCGGGGAACGCTCGACGGTTGGGAGATGAGCTATTTTGCTAGCGGCAAGCCGAAGAGCCGCGCGTCTTATCGCCACGGGCAGCTCGACGGGTGGAGTACTCGCTACTATCCAAGCGGTCGCAAGCGCTTCCATGGGTACTTCAAGCGCGGTCGTAAAGACGGCTGGCACACCCGCTGGTGGCCGAACGGCAACGTCAAGTCGCGCGCCCACCATTCGCCGCAGGGATCGACAAGGCGCGGTCAGGATCGACGCGGTGCTGGCGTCCAGCAGCGCAATGATGAGTACCGTTACAGTGAGCAACGGCGGGTCGTGCGCAGCCGGAGAACGCGCACCGTGCGCTGGCGCCGCCGGTAGCGAGCGCTGCTCAGCCGGCCGTTGTTGCGACGCTCGCTACGCGACCGCCATGGGAGATAGCGCGCCGATCTGCTGAAGCACACTCATCATGTCGAGCTGCTGCCAGACTTTGCAGATGCGACCGTTGCGAAACTCGCAGATCGAAATCCCGCGCAGCTCGATCATCTCGTCCGTGGGCGGCGATCCCATGAACGTTCCCGTATGCCGCGCGGTGGCCGACCAGCGAACGATCACCGTGTTGCCGTCCTCATAGATCCCACCGACCGTGTACACGAGGTCGGACATCCCCTCGCGCAGATTGACGAGCGTATCGCGTACGACGTGCAGCGTGCTTCCTTCGTGGGCGCACTTAAGCGTCTGGAGCTCAGTGGCGGGAATGTCGCAGAATTCGCAATCGCGCTCGTAGTAGTCTTCCAGTCGGTCGATACGACACTCGTTGAAGACAGTCTTGAACATGTCGCGCACGCGCCGCGCGTTAGCAGATTCCATCTATCCCTCCTTATCCGCCCGCAGCCGCGGACGTTGCCCCAAAAGAGAGTGTAGCGCGGTTGAACAGCCTAGGCCCGGCCTAATCAACCCGCTGAATTTGCGGCGATGCTACTCCAGTGTGGAGTTGTTGATCTCGATCTGAGTGTCGTCGTGCATCGAGATCCCGGGCTGCCCATACCAAGAGCCGCCGGTGTTGCCGGTAATCGTCGAGTCGTTGATCACGATGTTGCCGGAGTGATCGTTGGACACGAAGAAGATCGCGCTACCGTGAGCATTTACTTCGTTGTTCCGGATATCCACGCCGCACAGCGATAGGGTCATCGTATTCCCGTCGTTGTAAATCGCTCCGCCGCTGCCCCCACCCGGCGTCCCGGCCTGAGCCGGGTTCGCCCCGTTGCCGACCGCCTGGTTGTGTGAAAACAGACTGTTTACGATCGACCACGACACACCGATGCTGCTGACACCACCGCCGTTTGAGCAGGTGTTGCCAAAGCCGCCATCAGCGCCACCAAACGTACTGTTGACCACGTGCACTGGTCGGCCCTCAAACTGGCCCAGTACGCGCACCGCCGCGCCGCCCACATCCGGCCCAACGTCGGCACACACGTTATTGAAGAAGCGGCTGTTGATGATCTTGAACCGGCCGCCGCGCACGAACACCGCGCCCCCACCTTCCTCTTCGCTCTTGGCGTTACCATCCGTAAACGTGATGTTCTGCAGCGTGAGCTGCGGGTGGTCCTGATCCTGGCAGTGCGACGTGGTCCATTTCTGCGCCTCGTCGCATGTGTTCATGTACAGAATTCGACGTTTGCCCTCGCCGCTCAAGGCGACCTTGCCGCCGCCATCGATGACGATCTTGGGACCGGTGTCGTTAACGATCTTTGCGGTCTGTTTGAGCGGGATCACGATCGGATCGTCGCCGCAGTCGAAGGTGATCACACCGCCCTTGGCCACCGCGGCCACCACCGCCTCCGATGTGCAAGAGGCGGCCGTTCCGTCCCCGACCACTTGATCCGGCGTGGAAGTGTCCTCGAGTCCCGCCTCAGCCGGAAGCGGGAGGCTACAGGGCGCCGCAGGGTTGCCCGCCGGCGGCCCCGACTCTGGATTAGCGAGCGGATTGTTGATCGATCCGCCTGCGCTGGTACCGCCCGACGCCGTGCCGCCCGTCCCGCCGGCCCCGCCTGGCCCTGCGCCCGCAGCTGCGCCTGCACCGCCGGTGCCGCCCCCGCCGGAGTTAGCGTCACTTCCGCAGCCCAGCAACATCGGGCACATGACCCCACACAGAACCGCCGCCAGGCCTACCGCTACCCTATCGCTCATGGCCTCAATGATGGCACGCCGTGTCGGAGGTCACAATCCGGCCCGGGCGCCGGCTCTTCCGAATCTGCGCTACACTGCGCCATGCCGTTTCGCTCGCCGCTTTTCACCATCGTCTTGACCTGCGCCGTCGCGCTACCCGCCATCGGATGCAGCGCCGAGTCATCTGACCCGGCGGCCGAAGCCAAGCCGTCATTCGACGACTTCGACTCCACGGTCGAGGCGTTTCTGAGCGACAACGGCCTGGACGGCGCGACCGCGGTCATCGTGCACAAGGACGACGGCGTGCTGCACCAGCGCGGATACGGCGACTTCAAAGTCGACCGACGGTCCTTGATCGCGTCGAGCAGTAAAATAATCAGCGTAGGCGTGCTGATGAAGCTCGTGGACGACGGAAAACTCGACATTGACGAGCCAATTTCTACGTACTTAAAAGACTGGGGTGACTACAAGAAAGGCGTCACGGTCGCCCAGCTCGTCTCGAACAGCTCCGGCATGGTCGGCCTAGCCGACGAGCCCCTGTACGCACCATATCTGTGCCAGTACCTGGCCGCTGGCAACGTCACGGAGTGCGGCGAGAAGATCTACACCGCCGACGATGCGGCTGACGTCGTGCCGCCCGACACCAAGTTCCGCTACGGCGGCGGGCAATGGCACTTAGCCGGCGCTGTCGCTGAAGTCGTCAGCGGCAAGACCTGGGACGAACTGGTCGCAGAAACCTATAAGCCGTGCGATCTGCAAGCGACCGAGTACCGCAATCACTTCATTCAGGCAGCGATGACCGACGGCGGAGACGCCGCGTCCGTCTACCCCTCATTTGTCGACGGTGACGTGTCGCGGGTCGACGAAACCGATAACCCCAACATCGAAGGCGGCGCGTTCACGACGGTCGACGATTACGCGAAGCTGCTGCTCATGCACCTACGAGGCGGACTCTGCGACGACGGCCGCGTGCTGTCGGAAGCGTCAGTCATCAAGATGCAGGAAGACCGCATCCTGAAAGCTTACAAAGGCTCTACCGGCAGCAGCGGCTAC
>JAUIKB010000896.1 GCA_030430975.1 Polyangia bacterium | reverse complement strand
CAACATGGGCGGCTTCTACACCATGCTGCAGTGGGGTGTGCTGTTCCCGCTCGGCGGACTTGGCTACCAGCCGCGCGAGGCAAGCCGCATCGACGACCAACTCTCGCCTGGCTCAGCCGACACCTCCACGGCACAGATCCTGCGCTGGTACATGGGCGTGATGTTCTAAGCTGCGCGATGCAGTCGAAATACGACCCGACTGAAGCGGCCGATTTCGTCGCACGCCTTGGACCCGAGCATGGAGCCGACCTGGCGTTGCGCGTCTACACGTCGCAGCTGCTGGGGCGTGACGCTTCGCTGGTTTTGCATGGCGGCGGCAACACCTCGGTAAAGACCACCGCCGTCGAGCTCGACGGAAGCGAATCTGACGTGCTCTACGTCAAGGGCAGCGGCTGGGACCTCAAGACGATCGAACCGGCTGGGTTTCCGGCGTGTCGCCTTGAACCGCTCGTGCGCTACGCGGCGCTCGACTCGATGACCGACGAGCAGATGGTCCAGGGACTGCGATCGCAGATGCTCGACCCAACGTCGCCCACGCCGTCCGTCGAAGCGCTTCTACACGCCATTATGCCCGGCAAGTTCGTTGACCACACCCACTCCGACGCCGTGCTCAAGCTGGTCGACCAACCCGACGGGTTGCGGCACGTGCAGGCAACCTACGCAAACGAGGCGGTATTTCTGCCGTACGTCATGCCCGGATTTCAGCTCGCCGCGAGCATTCGAAAACTGCTGCCGAAGCTGCGCGAAGCATCGGTCCTGATCCTCGACAAGCACGGTATCTTCACGTGGGGCGAGACGGCACAGGTTGCGTACGAGCGGATGATCGACGCCGTATCCAAAGCCGAAAGCTACGTATCCGCCCTACCGGTGCCGGCGCCGACGCCAGCCTCCACCCACGCTAACGCCCCGGAACAACGCCGGCGCATAGCGCTAGCGATTCGGGGCGCCATCGCAAGGGGCACGCGCGGCATGCACACGTTGGGACAGTGGACCCACACCGACGCGGTGCTGTCATTCCTCAGCCGACCGGACGCGCAGACGCTGCTCGACCGCGGAACCATCACCCCCGATCACGTGATCCGCATCAAGCCGCGCCCCCTGCACCTGGAGGCGGAATCATCGGACGACGCGGTCGCCAAGGCGCTCGACCGCTACGTCGACTGGTACGACGAGCGCTTCACCCGACTTAGCCAAGCGTTAGACCGCGAGCTCACGGAACTCGATCCGTGGCCTCGACTGGTGGCGGTACCCGGGCTCGGCGTGCTGGCGCTCGGCAAGTCCCTCAAGGCTTGCCGAATCAGCTGCGACCTTGCCGAGCACATGGCGGACGTCATGCCTGATGCCGAGCGCGTGGGGCGCTATGAGCCGCTCGACGAGACGGAGCTGTTCCAAATGGAGTACTGGAGCCTGGAACAGGCGAAGCTCGCACGTGCGGCGACAGGTGGAGGACTGGCTGGCAGAGTCGCGTGGGTTACGGGTGCGGCGAGCGGTATCGGGCTCGCAACCGCCACCGCGCTTCTCGGCGCGGGCGCGTGCGTGATGCTGGCAGACCTGGACGGCGATGGGGTACGCGCCGCAGCGCAGCGACTCGCCGCGAACTTCGGCGCCTGCGTTCGGAGCCAAGCCCTCAACGTTACCGACGGCGACGCTGTGCAGCGCGCGTGCGCTGAAGTCGTCGATGCGTTCGGAGCCATCGACATCGTGGTCTCGAACGCCGGTACGGCACCGAGCGGTCTGCTGCACACCGATAGCGGCCACGACGACTTGGTGCGGTCCCTCGAGGTCAACCTGATCGGTCATCAGCACGTGGCGCGCGCCGCAACGCGACACCTTCTCTTGCAGGACGCCGGTGGCTGTCTGCTGTTCAACGCTTCAAAGAGCGCGTTCAACCAAGGTTCGCGGTTCGGCCCCTACGCTGTAGCCAAGACCGGGTTGCTAGCGCTGATGCGTCAGTACGCAGTCGACCTCGGACGCTCAGGGATCCGCTCCAATGCCGTCAACGCGGACCGCATCCGCACGGCGCTGTTCGACGGCGGGGTGCTCGAGACCCGCGCCAAGGCGCGAGGCGTCTCGCCGGACGAATACTTCCAGCTCAACTTGTTAGGGCGCGAGACAACCGCCGACGACGTGGCCCGCGCGTTCGTGTGGCTGGCCACCGCGCCCGCGACGACTGGATGTGTCGTGACAGTCGACGGTGGCAACGCTGCCGCGTTTCCCAGATAGGCCCAAAACCGGCCAGTCGACCTCATTTCCGCGCAGAATCTTAGCCGAATTCGGGCGTGCACTCTCAGTGCATATCTTCACGGGGCCTTCGGACGGCTGGCTGGCCTATTTCTAGTCGCAGCGCAGGATTGCGCCAATGGTGCGAAAAACCCGGAAAAAAGCGCACTTCCTGCGACATGAAACTACCTTGGCCGGTCCGCGTAGGCTCTAGCGATGCTAATGTCAGGACTCGAAGGAGGTTCCCACCATGGCCTTGCTTAGCCACCACATCGCTTTTGCTACCGTTTCTCTGTTCGCCGTCACCCTCGCCGCTTGCGGTGACGACGGAGGTTCCTCTGGGGGCACCGGAGGCAACGCTGGGACCGCGGGTACAGCAGGGACCGCCGGCGTGGGAGGGTCCGCCGGAACGGCAGGTACGGCAGGGACCGCCGGAACGGCAGGGACCGCCGGCACGGGCGGTGGCGCAAGCTGCGAAGGACCCGGCGCCAAGACGCCCGCATCGCCCGAGATGATCAGCTCGTTTTCCGCCACCATCAACGACTCGATGGGTGCACCGGCCGTCGGGCTGGACGTTCAGCTGTGCGGCGTCGATATTTGCCTGAATGGCACCACCAGCGACGCCGGCGTCGTCCAGTCGTGCCAGGGATTCGGAGCGACGAAGGTCTGCACCGACGGCATCATGGGTCAAATGGCGATCGACCGACCAGCCTTCAAATGGGGCGCCGGACGCGACTTTGCCAAGCTGACGTTCCGGCTCCCGAACACCGGGACGCACGCGCTGGGGACCTTGAAGTCCTACCGACTACCGGCCCCCGGCTCGGGTGCGCCGATGGTACCGGGAATGGTTGCTTCGAGCGGTGGCGCCAATCTTGAGATCCCAGCGGGTGCGGTGGTCGATCACGACAAGATCCTGTTTGGCACCCCTGAAGAGCAACAGTTCCGCGCGGTGGAGATTCCGGTGCCCGACGCCGAACCAGCCGTTGCCGGTTCCGGAATGGAGATCATCTGGGGCATCGGACCCATCGACACCAAGATCTGCCCAGCCGCAAAGCTCAGCGTACCCAACAGTCTGGGCTGGGCTGCCGGCG
>JAUIKB010000895.1 GCA_030430975.1 Polyangia bacterium | reverse complement strand
TACGAGCTCGGCACTCACGAGGGGTTTCCGTTTATTTCGATGGAGCTGATCGAGGGTACTCCGTTCGTCTCGTGGTGCCGTGACGAGGCGTTCGAGGTCAGCACCACGTCCGTCAGGACAACCGCTCCCGATTCCGAGCCGGTTTGCGCGGGCCCGCCGGCAAAGCCCCTCGAGCCGAGTTGTCCAGCCGATGTTGGCCGCATTGAACGCGCGCTGGCGCAGCTGGTGGGCGGGCTCTGCGCTCTGCATGACCAGGGTTTGCTCCATCTAGACATCAAACCGAGCAACGTGCTTGTGACGGCCCCCGAGCGAGTGGTGGTGCTGGACTTTGGCCTCGTCCGACCGGTGCATCAAAACGACTTTGCCGAGTTCATCGAGGGCGCGTTCGGAACACCGACCTACATGGCTCCGGAGCAAGCAAACCTCGGGCGGCTGACGCCGGCCGCAGACTGGTACGCGGTCGGCGGGCTGCTGTATGCGGCGCTGACAGGGTTCAGTCCTCATCACGGTTTGATGGGCGACGCGTTGCTGGACGCGAAAGTGACAGTCACGCCGACACCTCCACACGAGCTGCTGCCGGGCGTGCCGCGGGATCTCAGTGACCTGGCGATGGCGATGCTGAGCGTGAAACCGTCCGAGCGCCCCACAGGCCCGGAGCTTCTCAAGCGGTTTCCCGCGACCGTCGAAGCGGCGCCGGTGGCCCCACCGCTCCCGTATGTCGGGCGGCAACCTCAGCTGCGCGCCTTGATCCAAGCTTGCCAACGACCCACGCCGCCCGGGGTGCCGCGTTTGATCCGGATATCCGGGCCGTCCGGGATCGGCAAGAGCACGCTCATGGCAAAGATGTTCCAACAGCTCAAACGGTCGGAGCGCGCCGTGCCGCTCCGCGGACGCTGCTACGAGCGCGACACCGTCCCGTACAAGGGGTTGGACAGTCTGTTTGAATCGATGGTCGGCTATCTCCGGCGACTCGCCGATCCAGACGTGGCCGAGCTCGTGCCGCGATGGGCTGCCGAGCTCGTGCGGACATTTCCGGTCTTCGACCGCGTCAACTACCTCGCCGAGCGGGTAGCACTCGAAACGGTCGCGGTCGGGCCACGTCAGATCCGACGGCGAGCGTGGTCGGCGCTGGCGGTCGCCCTGGATCGGTTGGTCTTGAACGGCGTGGTGGTGCTCGGGATCGACGATTTGCATTGGGTCAGTGACGACACCGCTGAGCTGCTGCGATTCCTTTTCGATGAGCGCAGGCTGACCGACTGCGCGTTCGTTTGGACCGAACGTCCTCAGGAGCGAAGTTCGGCGGCCAGGAAGCTCTTCGATGAGTGGTCGGATCGCATGACGCTGCAAGTCGAGCTGGGTGCCATGGCGGACGACGAGGTGCATCAGCTGGTCCGAGGAGCCTTGGCGGAGCGCGGGTTGAGTACGCAGGCCCGGGCGCTGATCGACGCGGCGGGAGGAAACCCCTACTTCGTACGGTTGTTGACGCAGCACCGGTTGCACGTGGCGCCTGGTAAGTGCTGGTCCCTCGATGATGCGCTCGCCGAGCGCATCAAGGGCCTGTCAGCAGCAGCGCGGCGGGTGCTCGAGTGTGTCGCCATCGCCGCAGGACCCGTTCCGCTCGCCGCGGCGTTCGCGGCGGCTGAGCTGGACGGCCTGCCGCTGCAACCGCTCTGGGAGTTGCGCGATCTAGACTTGATGCGGCCGGGGGACGTCGGTCCGGATGAAATGCTCGTGACCTATCACGATCGGGTTCGCGAGTTCGTGGTGAATCAACTGTCGCCGGCACGTCAGGCCGAGACGCACTTGAACCTGGCGCGCGCGCTGGCGACCACTCAGACAGGCTCCGCGCAGTGTTCGTTCGATATCGTCCGACACTACTCTGCGGCGTCGCTGCTAGTTGGGTCCCGGGAGCTTCAAGCGGCTGCCAAGTACAGTCTCGAAGCGGGTCAGCGAGCCATGTCCGCGGGTTCGTTTGCGGTAGCGCATCGCCACTACCAGACCGGCATCGATTGGGTCGGCGACAGTGGATGGCAGGCGCAGTACGATGTCTGCCTGGCGTTGCATGTCGGTGCGGCAAGCGCAGCCTATCTAACGGCCGAGAGCGCTTCCCTCGTTCAGCATATTGCCGAGGTCCACCGTCACGCGAAGTCTTCCCTGGACAGGGTACCCGTATGGGAAATCGAGATCGACACCGCCGCCGGCCAACAACAATACGGTCATGGAGTTGCAGCGGCTCTGCGAGCATTAGCCGCCCTCGAACTGCAGCTACCCGCGGACCCCGAAGCTGCCGACGTGGCGGCCGCGTTGTCGGTCTCGCGCAAGGCGATTGGCGAACTCGACGACATCGCGTTGGCGCGGCTTCCTCCGGCGCGAGACGCTCGGATTGCGGGCGCTCAACGCCTGCTGGGCCGACTGGTGGCACTCGCATTCTTTGCTCGGCCGACGCTGGCGCCGGTTGTCGCGTGCAAGATGGTCGACCTCACGCTGAACCACGGACTGGCGCCTGGCGCGGCGCTGGGCTTCGCGGCCTTCGGGCAGCTCCTGAACGCTCAGGGCTTCCTAGACGAGGGCCATCGAGTCGCGAAGATGGCGCGGACGCTGTTGGTGCGCTGGTCGGGTGTGCACACCGAAACGGCGACCCGAGCGCTGCTCGACGGATTGGTCGACGTCTACGTCGAACCGCTCCAGCGCACTACCAAGCGCCTGCACAGCGTTTGGAATCTCGGCCACGAGCGCGGTGATCTCGAATACGCCGGCTATTCATCGGCGATGTGGTTGCACAATCGGTTCTTTTCGGCCGCGCCGCTCGATGAATCCCTGCGGGTCGCCGCACAGCGCAGCGCTTGGATGCAGGACTTCGGCAAGCTGAACGCTAGTCATTATCACGTAGCTTTAGTCAGGCTGCTCAAAGCGCTGGTCGGCGCGACTGACGCCGAGGGTTCGCTAGATGGCGACGGGTTCGACGAGACGGCCGCGATCGCCGCTGCGCGGGCTTCGGGGTCGCACACGACGCAGCGCACGCTGCATATCCTGATCGGGCTGAGTCGCTTCTACTTTCGGCGCTACGGTGAGGCCCTCGATCACTTCGCTATCGCCCAGCGACTGGCGGCGCCGATGACGCTTTCGTGGCTGATCGTCGGCCTGATCCAGTGCCGCGCGCTGGCCACCACCGCAACCTGGGACGACCACGACGACCCCGACTCAGCTCGGCACGAAGTGATGGACGCGCTTGAACGATTTCGCGAATGGGCCCGGTTCAGTCGCCACAACTTCGCCCACCGCGTCCTGCTGATCGAAGCCGAGCTTCAACGGGTC
>JAUIKB010000894.1 GCA_030430975.1 Polyangia bacterium | reverse complement strand
CGCTCGCAGCTAATGGAGCGGTGGGCCGAAGAGGCGGCTCGATCCGACGGTCCGCAGATATTTTCCACGTACGCAAAACGCGAGCGCTGGCTCAATCGGCTACGCCGCGACATGTCGGGCGTGCGGTCCGTCGAGGTGCAGGGCGAGCGGGCTACCGTCGTGACCGCGCGCGGCACCCGCTACCCGTTTCGGCGTCGTGACAACGGCATCTGGGGTCTGACGCTGTTCACGCCGACGCTCGTCGCCGAGGCGGAACGTGCCGCGCGCGATTTTGCTTTGGTCGACAAGAACGCCGCCGACCTTGAGCGCGTGGGCACGGCGCCTAGCGCTAAGTCGCCTTGACGTCTTCGTAGCGACGGCCCTCGGGCTGACCCGTCTCGACCGGCAGGCCCTTGCGTCCCCAGCCGGGCTCGACCTGGCCGAACTCGTCGCGGCATCCGTCCCAGCCGGTTCGCAGGTCGATCACGTCGGTGTACCCCGCGGTCACGAGCTGCTTCGCCGCCTTGAGCGAGCGACCGCCGGCTTTGCAACCGATCACCAGCTGTCGATCCTTGGCGAAGGCGCGCTCCATCACGCTCAGAAAGTCACCGTTGGGCGTCATTCCTGCTGGGCCGCGATGCAGCAGCGGAACGTTGATAGCGCCCGGGACGTGGCCGGCTTCGAATTCCGGTTCGCTCCGCACGTCCACGAACGTGTAGCCGTCGTCGAGCAGTTGTTGGGCCTCTTCCGGCGAAATTCGGCGAATGTCTGCCATGCGTCCTCCAGGTTCCGCACGCTGGCGGTGGGCGATTTGTATTGCTGACGCCTTGCTTTGGCAACTGGTGTATTTTGGATCGGTGAGTGTCGATTCAGCCAACCAGCTGCGCATCGTGCCGTTGGGCGGTTTAGGAGAAATCGGCATGAACTGTATGGCGTTGGAGCAGGACGACGGAATCCTGATCATCGACTGCGGCACGACCTTCCCTAGCGATGATCGCGGCGTCGACGTCATCCACCCGGACTTCACTTGGCTGCATCAGCACGCCGAGCGCGTTAGCGGCGTGTTCTTGACTCATGGGCACGAGGACCACATCGGCGGGCTGCCGTATCTGCTCCGCGGGCTCAAGGTGCCCGTCTACGGGCCACCCCACGCCCTGGCTTCGGCGTGGCGGAGACTCGACGAGCACGGCTATCGCAACGACCAACTCGAACTTAAGCGCGCCGACGTCGGCACGACGTACTCGCTTGGACCGTTCGACGTCGAACCGATCCGGATGTCGCACAGCATCGTCGAAGCGACCGCGCTGCGGATCGAAACCGCCGCCGGGACGGTGGTTCACTCCGGTGACTTCAACTTCGATCCGGAGCCGTCTGACGGCGAGCCGACCGACGTCGAGCGGCTTCGGGCGATCGGCGACGAAGGCGTCAGTCTACTGTTGAGCGATTCCACGAATATCGACGTGACGGCGCCGCCGACATCGGAAAGACAGGTGCGCGAATCGCTTTCGAAGCTGGTCCGCACCGCCGAACAACGCGTGGTGGTGGCGCTGTTCGCCAGCAATATTCAGCGCCTGATCACCCTAGGCGATCTGGCTCAACAAAGCGGTCGGCGCATCTGTTTGCTCGGTCGCAGTCTCCAGACCCAGCGCAGGATCGGTCACGATATCGGCCGGCTTCAGTGGCCCAGCGATCTGGTTATCGGTCCAGAACAGGCGCAGAGCTATCCACGCGACGAGCTGATGGTGCTGGTTGGCGGCACGCAGGCGGAGCGGCGGTCCTCGCTGCGACGGCTATCCCTTGGCCAACATCACCAGCTGCGTCTGGAGGCGGGCGATCGAGTGATCATGTCGAGCCGAACGATCCCCGGCAACGAGCCGGGGGTGTTCGATATGTACAACGATCTGCTGCGCATGGGGATCGACCTGCGCACCCGCTTCAGCGATCCGCTGGTGCACACGAGCGGTCACGCGCACCGCAGCGAACAGCGTCGGCTTCTGGAACTCATTCAGCCGCGCTGCTTCATCCCTGAACACGGCACGCTGCACCACCTTCGACGCCACGCCGCGCTGGCTGAGGAATGCGGTGTGCCGCACACCCTGGTGATCGAAAACGGCGACGTGGCGATCCTCGAGGACGATCGACTGCGGCCCGGTGGCGGCGTGTCGGCGGGCCGCGTTCACGTAGCTTGGGGCGGCGCCGAGGCATCCCCTGATGTTCTCAAGCAACGCGCTGAGGTCGGTCGCAGCGGTTTGGTCATGGTGAGCGCAGCGCACGCCGAGGGTCGACTTGTCAGCGACCTGGTCGTCACGTGTACCGGCGTCCCGACCCTGAGCGACGAGGCGGCGTCGCACAAGCTGGCGAGCGCTATCAGTGATGAGCTCGCTCGACTGACCAAGGGCAAGCGCGCTCGGGATCTACGTAGCCAGTCCCCGGAAGTTTCGTTGAGCCGTTTGAATTCGGCGCTCGAAAAGTCGACCCGCCGCGCGGTGGACCGCGCGTCGGGGGAGCGCCCAAAGATCTGCGTTCACCTCGTCAGCGTATGATGGTTGTGGTAACTCCAAGACTATGAAACGGCGTTGGTCGATCTGGATTGTAGGCGCGCTCGTGGCAGCGTCGGTCGGAGTAACGGGCTGTAAAAAGGACGGCGCTAAGGGCGACGCTAAGCCGGGCACCGAAGCTCCTGAGGACGACGAAGAAGCAGCGGACGACAAGGAGTTTGCCGCCGCCGCCGCCGCCGCCAGCGCGGCTCGGGCGAAGTTCCCCGCGATGAACAAGGGCACGAAGAAGCTCAAAAGCGGCAAGCTGCTGGGAGATGTCGATAAGGACGGCCTGAAGAAAGCCGTCGAGGACGCCGGATTCAAGGCATACAGCTGGGCTGCGTCGCAGTCCGGCGGGGCCACGATCATCACGGTGGGCGCCAAGAAAAAGGACCCCACGTTTAAGACTTCGGTCGACCTGTACGCGTATCCCGATCCGGCGCTGCGCAAGAAACGCTTCGCCGAAATGGAGTCAAAGAAGGACCACGTCCTGTTCAAGGACGGCGACTACCTGATGACGGTGCGCGTCGTGGACGACAAAAAAGAGTACAACGAGGCTGAATCGAAGAAGCTGCTGGCGGCTCTGGTCGGTTCCTGATTCGGCTCGGTTCCTGATTCGGCTCGGTTCCTGATTCGGCTCGGTTCCTGATTCGGCTCGGTTTCTGATTCGGCTTCCGTTTCCCAAGTTAAATACTGTGACGAAATACTGTGTACTGCTGGCAGCGCTTGTGCTTTCGACGGCGTGCGACAAGCAGCCCGAACCCGAAGCGCCGAAGAGCGAGCAGGTCGCGGCCGCGAAG
>JAUIKB010000893.1 GCA_030430975.1 Polyangia bacterium | reverse complement strand
GCCAGGGGCGCCTTTACCCATCGCAGCCAGCGCCGTCATGATCCAAGCGCCCAAGAAGTACAGCCGCTGAAGCCGTCGTTCGCCGCGGTTGAACCAAAGTAAGAAGCCAGCGACCGCTGTCCACAGCACGCCCGCGAGGGCCGGCTGCAAAGCGCGATGGACCGGCAAGTGGTTCTTACATGCACGATTGCCAGGCAGGCCGCAGTTGCCACCGCCCGAACCCGCAAAAAACTGATCGAGGTGCGGTCGAAAACCGAACGAATCGCCCAGCTGAAACGCCAGGTTGCGTGAAAACAGATACAGGATCTGCGGTAGCACCAGGAGCAGTACGATGCCGAAAACTAGTTGGTGAGCAGACAACGCGAAGCGTCGTGCCCCGACGGTCAGCCGGTATTGGCGACAGAGCTGATCGGGCGGCGTGTGGAAACCGAGCAACAACAGACCGAACGCGCCGCACACCGGTGCGAGGTACGGCATGTCCGTCATGGTCTGGTGGGCGAGGAAGTAGAAGTAGGGCGCGCACAAAAGCAGCACGGCGCCAATGAACGCGGGGCGCCTACCGAACGCCTTGGCGACGCCCTTGTAGAGCGCGTACACACCGACCATCGTCAACAGGAACACCGGCATCCGCGCCGCCCACTCCGGCTGCGGGAATTTCCCGGCACCAGCGGTGGCGAGCATCTGGTCCGGAGCGAAGCGCACGCCGAACGCTGAGAAGCTCAGACCTTGCATCCAGAAATCGAGGATCGGCTTGCTCCAGAACCAGCCATCTTGCGCCCACCACAGCGAGATCCAGTCGTCGCGGGACAGCATCTCGCGTGCGACCTCGCCGTAGTGCGTCTCCCACGGGTCGCTCAGCGAGTAGCTCCCAAGCATCGGCAGGTACAACAGAGTCATGATGGCCAGGAGCCAAAAGCCGTGCCTGTGCAGCAGCGAGCGCTGAGGCTCTCCGTCGTCTGCGTTCCAGAACCCAAGGGCATCGCCGACTCGGTACACGCCAACTATCGTCCACAGGAAGGTCGGCACGATTAGCAGCGCCGCGGTCAGTCGCGGCATTGGCAGGCTGCCGGCGACGGCCAGCTTCAGGAACGCCGTCAACGCGACGACGGCGGCCACAAGCTCCGCGACGCGTGGCCACACGTCCGAGAAGCCGGCAACGTGCGTCACGTCACCGTCGTCGTCAAATGCTCCGAAGGCATACAGGATGCCAGCGCTGGCCACCGCGACGCCAGATAACCCCACCGGAACGCTGAAGCTGAATCGACGGTTGGCCGCCATAATGAGGAAGCTCACGGCGGCGCCTAGGAGCGCGAGAAGGCTTCCGATGACGACACGGCGCGCAGGACCCTTTGGGCCCGTTTTCTCGGCCGGTGTTACGCCCGTTTCCGGTTCCGGGTCGGTGCCGTTATCGGTCATGCCAGGGGCAACGCCTTACCAACTTTGACGGGCCGCGACCAGCACCGCCTGTCCCGTCACGTACCGACGGCGCCGTTAGTCTCTGGACTCGTAGACGTTCATCGCCGGCAGCTCAAGCGCGGTCAAAAAGCCGCCGTTTCCGCAGCCGGTGTCAACGCCGCAGCAGTTGTCTCCAGCCCATAGACCGGTGGGGTCTTCAGGCGTGTAGCCCGACAGCTCTTCCGGCAAGAACTCGGTGCGAGTGTGACCGAAGACTACGAGCTTGCCACGATAGTTTCGGAAGAAGTCTTCGTCTCTGCACCACAGTAGCGCGATGGGCGCTTTCACCTGGGATGGGTGCATGAACCCGTTCGGACCCTTGGGTAGTCCGGCGTGAACGTAGATGGCATGGTCGTCCTCGTACCAGTACGGGAGGTTTGAGAACCACGTGATTATCTCGTCTGGTAGAAACGTGCCCGTCGTGATGGGCATGTGCTCCTCCGCGCTGACCGGTTCGTTTTCTTCGGGCACGGGTCCGCCCACAAACGATCGGTATGCTGCGAGGCATCCATTACCTGGCGGTAAAACAAACTCGTCCCAGCCCCGTTCAACGACGCGAAGCCAGGCGTCTTCGTGATTGCCTCGGAGGGCGACGACCTTCGCTTCGGTCTGGGTATGAAGATTGCGGACGTATTCGATGACCTGTGCGGAGTTCGGTCCGCGGTCGATGTAGTCTCCGAGAAACACAATCGTGTCTTCTGATGTCAACGTTGGAAGACACGACATCAGCTTGAATAGTTGGGCTGTGTCCCCGTGAATATCGCCGATTGCAAACGTCCGACCCATGCTCTCTCCGATTTATCTCGCAACCCGATTGAATTCCGGGAGCTGATCGGCCGTAGAATACTCAGATGTTGCTCGTGCGTCGCGCCGTGTTGGTGATCACAGGGTGCGCGGCCATGGCGTGCGCCAGCGATAAGCCGACTCAGTACCCCCGGCAGCCGGGATATCGCGTCGGGCAGGCCGGGCCGTACCCCTATCCGCCGCAAAACCCTCCCGCGAGTCAACAGCCCTCGGCTCCGCCGACCGGCCAGCAGCCCCCGGTAAACCCAAATCCGATCGGCGCGGCGCTGGCTCCGTTTGGCATTGTGCTTCCCGAGGGGTTCCAGCTGCCCCCACTACCGTCTGCAGACCAATGGGCGAAGTACCCGTGGCCCTGGACATGGCCGGCACCGCCGCCACCCGGAGCTTCGCCGCCTCCGTCACCGCCGCCCAGCCCCCCGACTGCCGCGCCTCCACCAACGGCGGCACCGCCCCCGACCGCTGCGCCGCCGCCTCCTTCACCCCCGCCTCCAACTCCACCACCGGTCGCGCTACCGGGCGGTTGGGCGACCGGGGAAGCGGAAGTCTTAGCGGAGACCAACCGTCGTCGCGCCAAGGGCGCCTACTGCGGCCAACGATGGTTCGCGGCTGCTCCGCCCTTGGCTGCCAGTGACACGCTGCGCCGAGCGGCCATCGGTCACAGCAGCGACATGGCTGCGCGCAACTACTTCGACCATACGTCACTGGACGGGCGCAGCGCGTCTCAACGCATGCGCAACGCGGGTTACAAGGGTGGCTATTACGGCGAGAACATCGCAGCTGGCCGTTCGACCGCCATTCGCACGGTTGACCAATGGATGGACAGTCCGGGTCACTGCGCGAATATTATGGACCGGAATTTCCACGTGTTAGGTGTCGGTTACGCACAGAGCGCAAATTCGACGTACACGCATTACTGGACCCAGAACTTCGGAGGTTGAGCAACGCCCTTCGCGGCGCGCGCCGAGCCCGCTACAGTTTGCTCGCCTTTTTAGCCGCTTCGCGGCGTCGGCTCGCTACGGCTTCGCCGTGTGTCCAACTTTCCGGGTTGCTGGGGTCAGGT
>JAUIKB010000892.1 GCA_030430975.1 Polyangia bacterium | reverse complement strand
GGTGGACTCGCTTCTGCAGATGGGCGGCCTGTACTCGCAGGACATGCACGTCGCTGGTGAACTCGCCGCCTCGATCGCCGTCAGCATTGACAAGGCGGAGCGTGAGCTGGGCTACGATCCGGAGATCGAGCTAGAGGAAGGCATGCGCCGCTCGATCGCTTGGTGTCGCGCCAACGGTGCTGACTTCTAAGCGCGCTGCTCACACCAGATTATTCCGCTCCGTCACGACGGGGGCAGTTTTTCGCCGCCGGTGGTTTGACGTGCTGTGTCGCCCGCCCGCAAATAGATGCGGGACTGCAGGTAAATTTACCCGAGGAGCGATATGGCGGCGAAATGGACCGAAAAGCTGTGGTGCGTCGGGCTCGCTGCGCTCGTCAGCGGGTGCGGCGCTGCCGACGAGGAGTCACCGGAGTCAACCCAGGCTCGTTCGATCGAAGTCCTGGTCGACAATCGAGGCATCCCGCACATCTACGCGGAATCGGATGAGGATCTGTTTTTCGGCTACGGCTACCAACTGGCACGCGACCGACTGCTGCAGCTCGAGATGTATCGACGCTCGGCGCGCGGCACACGAGCTGCGATTCTGGGCGCGACCTACCCAGGCGCGATCGTCGACACCGCACTGACCGAGGATCGACTGATCCGTACCTTCAACATCCCCCGTTGGGGCCGCGAAGACGCGCAGCTCATGAAAGCGGAGGATCCCGAACGCTGGAAGCTGATTCAGGCTTGGGTCGGTGGGATCAACAAATTCATCAAAGAGGTCAACGACGGCGTCGAACCGTTGCCGTTCGGATTCGGACCGGACGAGCTGGATTTCAAACCGACGGAATGGACCGAGAACGATCCTTTTATCGTACAGAAAGTCGCTCACCTCGCGCTAGATCTGACGTTGCTGTACGAGGTGCTCCTCAGCTTGCTCGGCGACATCCGACCTGAACAGGTCGGATGGATCGACGTATTCAAACCTGTTCATGACACATTCGCCCTACCGAAGGGCGACCGCCCAAAGGGATCATCTACGAAGTCCTCAGCACCGCCCGCACTCGAAGTAACCAAGAGCCCGTCCGACTTGCCGGCGCACCTCATGAACCCAGACCTGTGGGGGATCAAGAGTGGTCTGAAACCGAGCAGCAACAACTGGGCGATCGACGGTCGGCATACCGACAACGGGATGCCGCTGCTGGCGGGTGACCCGCACCTAGCGTTCAACACCGCTGGGGTCATGTACGGCATACATCTCAACAGCATCGACGGTTCGGGCACATTTGACGTGGGCGGGTTTGCGTTTTGTTCTGCACCCGGGATCGCGCTGGGACAAACTCGCGGCGTCGCGTGGACTCCCACGTCCGCGTTCGCGGACGTTATGGACATGTGGTCCGTAGAAATCACCGACAAGGGCGCCAAGATCGGCGACCAGGTCGTGCCCCTAAAGACGCGGACCGAGGTCGTGGACGTGCGAGATGGCAGTCCGATCGAGTTTGAAATCAGCGAGGTTCCGGGGTTTGGCGTGATCTTTCCGCCCACATCTGCCGGCATCCCGATTCCGATCGCCGACATGGGCGAAGAGCTGATGGTGGGTTGGACCGGGATGAAGGCCCGGACATCCCGCTGGTTTCTTGAACTCAATCGCGCGATGGATCTGGACGAGTTCGACGCCGCGGCGCTACGGATTCCGGAAATGACCTACAACTGGGTTGCGGCGGACCAATCCGGGATCACGTACCGCGTCGGGGTCGAGGTTCCCCAGCGGCATCCCATCGCTGCGGGCCGCGAGCCGTGGCAGAAGATGGACGCCAGCGACCCCAAGTCGTTCTGGAAAGACGGCCGGCTTTCTGCAGACCAGCTTCCGCATTCGCGAGCTACTGAGCAGGGCTATATCGTGACGGCCAACAACGACCCGTTCGGATTCACGCAAGACGGCGACCCGACGAATGATCCCTTCTATTACGGAGCATTCTTTGATTCGGGGTGGCGCGCACACCGCATCACTTCCGAGGTCGAGCGCCTCACTTCAAAGGGCGGGGTGACCCTAAAAGACGTGCAGAGCCTGCAGATGGACGTGCGCAGCAACGTTGCCGACGACGTCGTGCCGATCATGGAGACTGCGTTCGGCGAGCTGAACACCGACGACGAGCTTCAGGAGTTCCGTAGTGAAGCCGACATCGCCACGCTGGTCGACGTGATCAGCGCCTGGGACCGCAATATGGCGGTGGACTCGTCTGGAGCGGTCGCGTTCCACGCGTTCATGCACCACCTGAGTCAAGAGACGCTAGAGGACGACGTGTTGCCAATTTTCTACGACCAGATCGCCTCGGTAGGCACGATCTTCCTCTTCAAGTTCACGACCATGATCATGCTGGGTCGCTACGCGAACGGAAACAACGCGCTTCAGGAAAGCCGCAACGTGACTGTCCTGCGCGCTCTCAAACGGACGACGGCGTATCTCACCGACAAGTTCGGCGGCGTGGACGGCGCGCTCTACAAGTACGGCGATGTGAAATCGTTCGTGCTGGACGACGGGTTCGGCATGGGCATGCCGCTGGGCGCCCAGCCAACGCCGGGTGGCGAGAGTTCGATCAATGTGAGCCAAAACATGAGCTTCCTCAATCAGGGCAACTACGCAGACACGTGGACCTCTAGCTACGGCTCCGTTGCGCGGATCACAGCGCGGTTTGACGACGATGGTCGTCCGGAGACCTTCGTGAACTTCCCGATCGGCAACGTCGCTGACCCGTCCAGTAGATTCTTCGACAACGCCGGAGACGACTGGGTCAGCGGAAGCTACGAGAAGTTCCTCTTTGAGCGCGCAGAGGTTGAGGCCAATCTGGAGGAGCGACGCGTCCTCAGCCGCGAATAGCACGAAGCCCTTGCCGGCATCTGTTGTGACGGTAGACCGCCTGAAGTACCGTCGGCTCTGATGCGGTCACTGGTCACCGGCGGTTCGGGCTATCTCGGCGAGATCGTCGCGAAACGCCTAGTCAAACGTGGCGACGACGTCCGCGTGTTCGACCTCGTCGACAATGAGGACCGGCCCCAAGAGGTGGAGTATGTGCGCGGCGACATCTGTGATGCCGCCGCCACGCGCCGCGCTCTGCAAGGCGTCGACATCGTGCATCACAACGTCGCCCAGGTCCCCTTGGCCAAAGACAAGGAGAAGTTCTGGTCCGTCAACGTCGAAGGCACGCGCAACCTGCTTTCAGCTGCGCTCGAGCTCGGCATCAAAAAAGTGGTGCTCGTGTCGAGCAGCGCGATCTACGGCGTCCCGCCCCACAATCCGGTCACCGAGGCTACCGTGCCCATGCCGCGCGAGGCGTATG
>JAUIKB010000891.1 GCA_030430975.1 Polyangia bacterium | reverse complement strand
TCGGGTTCGGGTTTGGGTTCGGGTTCGGGTTTGGGTTCGGGTTCGGGTTCGGGTTTGGGTTTGGGTTTGGGTTTGGGTTTGGGTTTGGGTTTGGGTTTGGGTTCGGGTTGCCAGGCAGCGGCTGGCCGCCAGGCGGAACCGGCTCGCCAGCGGGACCCGGCACCTCGCCTACGTCGCCCTGGGCGCACATCTCGTTGCACGTCGGATCGCCACCGGTCGCGCACGCACACGCTGCTTCACAGCTCGCGCATTGAGTACAGTCGCCGTTGCCACAACCGGGTAACGCCTCCACACCCGGCCGGTCAGTAGCGCCGTCCGTCGTGCACGCGCCGACCGTCGCCAAACCGGACGTCAAAAGCACGGCCAGCGCCGTACCCACCAACCTCGACACCGAACCTGACCACCACATACGAGCATCCTGCGAGCAGAGCGACCGACAGAGAACGAGAACCCGACGTTTTCAATGTGGTTTGCAGCCGAGCTGCGCCTTTTCGATGGCTCTACCTGTCCGGCCAGCCGTTCGCTCCCTAGCCTTGCGCCGCCGACGCGACGGTTTCACACCGGGGCATGACCCAGATCATCGCTCATCGTGGCGGCGCTGCGCTCTGGCCGGAAAACAGCTGGACCGCAATCCGCGGCGCCTGCGAGCTCGGCGTAGACGGCGTCGAAGTCGACATTCATCAGACCCGCGACGGCTGGCTGGTCGTCCATCACGACCCTTCGCTCGAGCGCATGACCGACCGACCGCTGGTGATCGGCGACTCCGACATAGCGGCAATTCTCGACGCGCCAATTCGCAGCGCCGAAGGCGACACCGGCGACGTCGGAGCATCGCCGCTGCTCGGAAACGTCACGGGCTATCTCGCCGCCCAGGGCGTGCTGGCTAGCATCGAGATCAAGTGGCGCCCAGGCTACGTGCCGTATGACGGGCTCGAAGATCGCTTGTGCCAACTGCTTCGCGGTGGTCCGGACGGAGCCGAGCGGCTGGTGCACTCGTTCGACTGGCACGCCCTGAAGCGAGTTCGCGCAGTAGACTCAACGATACGGCTCGCTGCGAATATCGCGTTCGAACAGGTCTCCAAGCACGGTAGCCTAACGAAGGTGATCGAAAAGGCGAGTTCTTTCGGATTTAACCACGTCAATATCGACCACCGACTAGTCGACGATGACGCATTCGATCGCACCGTGGACGCCGGACTGACGGTATCCATGTGGACCGTGAACAAGGACGAAGACATCGAGCGCTGGTTAGGGCGCGGCCTGTTCGGCATCGCGACGGACCGACCGGATCGCGCGCTTCGGCTCAGATCCGAATTGGAATCATAGCCAGCCAGCAGCCTGCAGGACGACGCCGACTCCCAGCGATGCACCGTTCGCCAATAGCGACACCGCAAGCGCACGCCCAGCACCGACGCCCCTTAGCACCAACACATACACCGCCACCTCGCTCAGCACCGCCCAAACCTCGGCCAGGATGAACGACGCAACCGCAGCTCCGAGCGCCTGGCTGATCACAAAGAACGCCAGCGGATGGCTCGCGACGTTCGCGAGGCCGATCGCGCCGAAGCGACGTAGCAGCGTATCATCGGCGCGCAGAAGCCATCCAGCCACCATTAGCTCGACGCACAGCGTGATCGCGAACGCGATCGCCCAAGCGCCGATCATCGCTCTCGACGACGACCCGCAATCAACAAGAAGCCAAGCATCGCGAGCTCGAAGTAGCCGTGGAACGTCGCGACGGACAGGTACACGCGCCGCGCGCCGACCATGTCGAAACCGGCACCCACGATGACAGCCAGTGATGCCACGACGATCGCTGCGAGCCCTAGCGGCGTGAAGTCCTTGAACCAGCCGCGCAAGCTCATCCGGAACGAGATCGTACCTTCCGACTTGAGATCCTCCTGGGGGATCCAGCCAAGCCAGACGCCGTAATGCACAGCCTGAAGGAACGCATAAACGGACACGATCGGCACCGCGAACTCGAACGCCCCGTGCGGCACCAGCCAGCTCGCGGCCGTGAAGAAATCAACGCCGAACTGCTCAGGCGCCGGCTGCACGACGCCGAACGCCAACCACACCACACCCAGCGCGACGAACAACAGCGGCGCCCATGCAACCCGAAGCGAGCGGCGAAACAGCACGCCCCACAGCACCAGCGCCACGATGTTGTGACCGTGGAGCATCACTGCGCGACTCAGGCGCGGGTAGGCTAGCGAGAGACAAGCCAGACCCGCGAACGGTAGCGCCCAGAGCAGCCGCGGCGAGCGCAGTGGCCTTGCCAACAGCAGCGCCGCAGCCACGCCTAGCAGGATGCCGCCGGCGCCGAGCCCGACCTCGATGCTTGCAAGAGTCGGGCCCACGACGACGACACCGACGACGCTCGTCGCGATGAAGACTGCGATCAGCCCAAGTGCGCCCCGCCGAATCGGCGTCGCCGCGGGCCGCCGCAGCAGCAGATAGCGGACATCGGCCGCTAGGTGCGGCACCCCGAGGATCACAGGACCGAGCAGCAGCAACAGAAGTGGCACCGTACTGGCCATCACCAGCGCCATCGACACGCCCGCCAATGCCGTCAGCGCTACTCGGCGATCGCGGGATATCGCGATGTGCCGCAGCACAGGTATGCCGACGACCACCCGGAGCATGCCTTGGCGCGCCGCATCTAGAACGGCGATCGGTGCGGACAGCAGCGGCGGGCTGTTGTCGAGGCTAGGCGAACGGATCACGGTTCGTGTATTTCCACAAACGATAGAGCCCGTAGCCGCCAGCCACCAGCATGAACAGCGAAGTTACGGCACCGACCAGCAGCTCGGTGCCGCTGAACGGCATCACGTCGGCGACAATCGGCACGATCATCCGGACTTCGACTCCTTCGGCTTGCGAGCGCTAAGACCCAACGCCAGGCCCCCCAACGCGAGCGCCCCGAGCGCGACGCCGCTGGCCACGGCTGTACCGCTTCGCTCGACGGGCGCTGGCTTGGCGACGGGTGCGGCTGACGGAAAGGCTTGCGGTGTCGTACGCGGCGCCACAGGCGCGGGGGCTGGCGGCCGAGCGTGGGTCGGACTCGGGTTCTCCTTGACGGTCGGCTGGGCACGGGTCGGACCTGGCTTCTTTGCGTATTCGGCGTACCACTTCGGGTCAGCAGATTCGGCCAAGGAATCGCGCCTCATGCAGCCGTAGTTCGTGTATTGCTTCGTCTCGCCCTGCCACCGCTTGGTGACGATGTACGGGGCGCACACGCCCTTCTCGTCACTGCCGAACGCCTTGCATGCTGATCCGGCCTGCTCCGGCTTGCAGTGGTCAAACGGAACCACGTCCGCCTGT
>JAUIKB010000890.1 GCA_030430975.1 Polyangia bacterium | reverse complement strand
TCAGCTCGGGTTCCGGTGACGCGCCGTTGCCTGGCTCGGTCGATCAAGCGGACGTGCCAACCGTCGCCGGGCAAACGTCGCTGCGCGCCCCGGCTAACACGAGTGCCCAGACGCTGGCGGTTCAGGAGCAGCCGACGCTGTCAGGCATGACCGCGGAGGCGCCGGCGCGGTCGCGACGACCCCTGATCATCGTGGCGGCAGCGATGGTGGCCGCGTTGCTCCTGCTGGTCGGTTACACTGTCGTGGCGGGGTCGGATGCTCCACCGGACCCCGCCGTTGCGACGCAGTCTGGTTTGATCGACGACGGCCCGCTCGACGTACCGTCCGGCGAGCCGCCCGCGTCCGCGACGCCTCCGAACACGGCGCCGTCCCTGGCGAGTGGGGCACCGAACGCGGGCATGGCTGGGCAACCGTCTTCGAAGGCCCGGCCATCGTCAAAAAGCCCGCCCGAGAAGCCCGACGTCCGGTCTAAGATGGGGCGACGAACCTCGATTTCTCGGGCCAAGGCGCGCGAAGTGTCCGAAAAGGCTACGGAGAAGATTGATTCTATGCAGAAATTGCCAGGAAAGCCTCAGCCGCCGTCGGATAAGTATGGCTTCTAGTCTCCGATTCCGTTTTGCTGCGTGTGCGGTGGTGCTCGCCGCATCAGCCGTGACGGTATACAGCAGCGACGCGGTGGCTCAACCGTCGGTAGCCGACAAAGAGACCGCTCGGAGCCTACTGGACCGCGGCGAACAGAAGCTGGCCGCCAAGGACTTTGTCGGCGCGGAGCGCGATTTCGCCGCCGCACATGAGCTCGTAAAAGTGCCCACCACCGGAATTCGCCTGGGCAAAGCTCAAGAGAAGAATGGCAAGCTGCTGGAGGCGCGTGACGTTTGGTTGTGGGTTGCTCGCTTTCCTCAGAAACCCGGTGAGTCTCCAGCGTTCGGCGAGGCACGCACGGAGGCGGCGGCGTTGGCTAAGGCGATCGCACCGCGCATCCCGGCCTTGGTCATTCAGGTGCAAGCGCCCGAGGGGGTAGAGCCCGTCGTCGAAATCGACGGGAAACCGGTGCCTGCGGCGGCATTGTCGCTGCCGCGCAAGGTGAACCCAGGACAGCGCGTGGTGGCGGTCAGCGCACCCGGTTTCGACCGCGTCGAGGGTAAGGTGAGCGTGAAGGAAGGCGAAACGCGCACCGTGTCGATCGAGATGAAGGCGAAGGCGGGCGGCGCCGGTGGTGAAGCCACGGTGTCCGGCAGTGGCGACACGCTGCCAGATCCGCCGCCGGATGACGGCGCGGCCAGGCCGTACGACTCTGGCGCCGACAGCGGTGGCAGCAGCGCGCTGATGATCGTCGGATTTACCGTCGCCGGCCTCGGGTTCGCGGTCGGTTCCGTGACCGGACTCATGTCGCTCAGCGCTGCGAGCGACGCCAAAGAGCACTGCGAAGGCAGTACCTGCCGGCCTGTCGCCCAAGACGATATCGATCGCTCGGAGTCGCTCGCCACGGTCTCGAACATCGGTTTTGGCGTCGGGTTGGTCGGACTCGGGATCGGGATTTGGCAACTGGTGTCCCAGCCATCGGGCTCCGCCCAGGCGTCACGTCGGAGCACGTGGAAGGTCGGCGGACTACGGGTTCAGCCGATCCTTGGACTGACTTCGGCCGGCGTTAGGGGTAGCTTCTAAGATGCGTGTAGAAATGGATGCTCGTTGGCTGTGGGCCGGAGCGGCGGTGCTGCTCGGCGCTTGTCAGGTGCTCAGCGGTGTGAGCGATCTGGAAATCGGCTCCGGCGGCAGCGGCGGTTCGACCTCCGGTGGCGCCGGCAGCAGTGCTGGTGGTTCGTCGGGAAGCGATGGCGGCAGCACGTCGGGGGGCAGCACGTCGGGTGGATCCTCCGGCAGCAGCACTGGCGGCACCTCGGGTGGTGGCGGGATGGCGGGCAGCGCGGCCGGTAGCGGCATGGGCGGCGCGTCGGGAAGCTCGTCTGGCGGTACGGGGGGAGCCGGCGGACCGTTCACGCTGCAGCGTGCGCCGACTTATATGGCGGTTTTAGTGGACTTGAGTTCGCTGTCGGCGAATAGGGCCGCGATGATCGCGGCGGTTGAGGCCTGGGCGAACGCGCCCACGAGCCTTCCGATCACCAAGGCCGTTCAGCACTTCGGGCCCACGGCGTGCGCTAGCGTTCCTACTGCACCTTTTTGGGAGACCGGGGACGGAACGCTCGCTCTGCCGACACAAGTTCAGGCGGACGGATACGGCACGACGCTGGACGCATTGCTCAATCACGTGACGAGCGTGGGCGCGACGAACCCGCCGGTAGAAGCCGCGCGTCAAGTGCTAGCGCTGCTCGGCAACGTCTCGACGACGTGTCCAGGCGGCACCATGAGTGTGGCGAACGCATGGTCTGGAAACATGCTACCGCCGACTTCGCGCCGGACGCGGTTCAGCGTCTACGCCGAACAAGGCAACGTCATGGCTCTTTCGATGCAGGGCAAGGATGGGCCCGTGGTGCCGATGGGGACAGGCGCGGAGATGAAGATCACCGCCGCTCTCAATAACGTCACGGACAAACACGTCAACTGCTCGTTCGCCCTACCACCTGGAGTCACCTCGCAGACGCAGATCGCGAGCGTGACGTTCAAGGGCAAGGCGCTTACTTTCAGCGATTCGTGTGCCGGCGACCCTCCGCAAACGGGGATGGACGTTTACTACCTAGACAGCGTTGGCGATCCCAAGAACCTGATGGTGTGTAGCCGCACGTGCGCTGAAGTGGTTGCGACCGATCCAACCGGCGCGATGATTCTGACGACGAAGTAGCAGGTTGCGGGGATCCGGTTCCGGCTCAGAACCACTTTGCTGTTCGCTAAGGCTAGTCGGAGTCAGAGTCCTGAACTCACATCAACCCAACGGGCACCAGAGTCAGACACATCGCGAAGCGGTAACGACCCAACGCCGCGCAGCGGCTAAGAGGCGAGCAAACAGCGCCAGAGTCGGTTGTTCGCTTCTAACTCTCTTGTCTGTCGGACTCGGCCGCCTCGGCCGCCTCGGCCGCCGCGGTGTCGGCAGCCTTCTTCGCTAGCTTGGCGTAGCGTCCGAGCGGTTTGGACCGCTCCGATTCGGTCGGCTTCGGTTGGTCGGCGGCGCCTGATGGCTTGGTCGAAGCGACGTCGGTCGAGGTGGCATCGGGCGATTCCGACTTGGCGTCGCTCGAGCGCGTTCGCTTCAGGCGCTGGCTCGACTGTCCCGAGGCTGACGTCAGCTGTTTGAATTCACCCGTGAGGTCCGGGCCGGCGCCGAACAGCACGGCGGCGCCCCAGAGGCGTCGCTTGATCCGACCGATGACTGC
>JAUIKB010000889.1 GCA_030430975.1 Polyangia bacterium | reverse complement strand
GGCGCAGTGGGAGTACGCCGCGCGCGCCGGCACGTCGACGCCGTACTGGACCGGCGTGGAGGTCGCCTCGCTCGACCGCGCCGAGAACGTGGCCGACCGCTTCGCCTGCGACAACGGAGCGACCGCCACCTGGAACTGCGAGACCGACACCTGGGATGGCCACGTGCTCCACGCGCCGGTGGGCAGCCTGCGCGCCAACCCCTGGGGCCTGCACGACATGCTCGGCAACGTGGCCGAGTGGGTCGTCGACGGGGAGACCTACGGCGAGTACTCCGCGCGCCCCGGCGACGGTCTGCGCTGGTCGGAGGAGCGCGACTGGCGCGGCGTGTGAGCTAGCTAGCGTCCGCGGCTGGTTCCGCAGCCGGCTCGGGGGGCGCTTTGCGGTTGATCGCGTTTTGCAGCCCGTTGCGCAGTCGCGCGCGGAGTCGGATGCGCTTTGCTTTTAGCGGCTTGCGCAGCCATTCGTGTCGTCGGCGGATATTCCAAACTTTAGCCATCGACGGGGGGATAGCGCGACTGGTTCCGTTCGCCAACCAAAACAATTCGGCTATACGACCTGCGTGTCCACGATGATGACGCCGATGCCCCACCTGCCGCCGCCGGTGGTGCGTTCGCCCCGGGGCTACGCCTATTTGGTGGGGGCGCAGCTCGGCCACGGCGAATTCGGTGCGGTGTTCGAATGTGTCGGGCCGTTCGACCAAGAATTCGCGCTGAAAGTGTATCGCGCCTGGGAACGGCCGTACGATGACGTTCGAATCGGCTGGAAACGCGAGGCTGAGCGGCTCTGGTATCTACGGCATCCGAACATCGTGTACGTGCACGATTACTTCGAAGCGGACGGGCTGTTTTACCTGGTGCTAGAGCGCTGCGATCACAGCTTGGAAGACATGTTGGGCGTGCCGTTCACCCATCGGCTGATCCTCCATTTGATGCGTCAAATCCTGTTTGCGATCCAGTACATGCAGGACAACGAGGTGGTTCACAACGACCTGCATGGCGGCAATATCTTGCTGAATCAGGGCGACGAATTGACTGTCAAGCTCAGCGACTTCGGCATCGCGCAGGAACTCTTCGGCGCCGTTCCGGCGCGGCCGAGCGTCGTGCATCACCGGATCATGTCGCCAGAGGTCGCGCTGGGCGGCTACTCGACGAAGCAGGGCGACCTCTACCAGCTGGGGTTGCTGATGTACACGATGTACACGGGCGAGCTGGCCATCGATCCCGACGAACCGCTCGACGCGGTCGTGCATCAGATCCAGCAGGGGCAGCCGCGGGCCATGGCGGAAGCCCTAGGGACTCCGTTAGGCGACATCATCAGCGTGCTGCTCCGACGCCACGACCAGTACCGATACCAGTCTCCCGCTCAAGTTTGGGATGATCTGCGGCGCTTGGACGTATGGCAAGACGCCCATCAGCACGACCCCGAACAAACTGGCGATTCGCAGTAACCGTCGGCGCTACCTCGCCGTAGTTGCTTGCAGACGTCGGCCTGCGGCTTCAAATTATGCACATGACGCGCACAGCGACAGCGGTGGGGATGCTCGTGATGCTGCTTGGGTGTTCGAGCAGCGACGCTGCAGATCCAGGGGCGGGCGGCGGCACGTCTGCTGGCGGCACGTCTGCAGCAGGACCGTGCGACGGCAGAGGTGACGCCTTCACGAAGTCGATGTCCAAGTCGGACGGCAAGATCACGGTTTCGATTATGAACGCCGATCCGGCACCGCCGGCTCGTTACAACAACACATGGGTGGTCGAGGTGCGCAGCGACGGCACACCGGTTTCGGACGCCGTGCTCAGCGTGGCGCCGGACATGCCCGATCACGGTCACGGTGCGCAGGCGGTCAAGGTGACTCCGCAGTCGGACGGTCTGTACGAATTGACGCCGCTGAATCTGTTCATGCCCGGCTACTGGGAAGTCCCGATCCAAATCACGCTCGATGACCAATCCGAGGCGGAAGTGGTCTTCGGCTTCTGTATCCAGGGTTAGCGCGCGGCTGGGGCGTTGGTGACGCAGGTTGCCAGGCTCCCGGAGATCTCTTGCCTGGAGCCCAAGAGCGGGTCTTCCGTTAGCTCCGGCGTCCACGTCAACGTGACCGCCTGACTTCTGTCTGGAATCAGGTCGAACGTCGGCAATTCCGCGCGGAACTTGCTGTCCAGGTCACCGGAGTCGATCAGGTCATCGATCACATCGAGGCCGATGGGACGCATCCGGACCCGTACGGTAACGCGGTCGAACGCGGAACCGATCGTCGATGGCGTGGACGTGGCGCGGGGGTAGCGCCGCGAGACGTGAGTGACGAAGTAGTCGGGATCCTTGCGATCGAACGTCAGCGGTCCCGGAATCGTGTTGGCGGTGATGCTGGCGATGTCCCAGAACATGTGGGCGGTCTTACCGTCGTCGTCGAACGCTTCGTCCCGCATGAGCCAAAGATCGGGGTCGCTCAGTGTCGCCACCGCCTGGTCGTCGGCGACGACGCCGCTCGAGTACACCGGGGTATCACCGTTGGAGGCGACGACCTCGACCCATGCGCGCCGGTCATGAGCTGCGCCCGAGGGGAAGCGGTGTCCGGCGGCCAGGTTCTCGACCAGGACGCGAATGATCGCGCCGTCGGCTAGTTGCGCGACGCAGATTTCGCTGCGCAGGACTAGGTCCAGCTCTCGTTGCACGAGCGTGCGCTGCGCCTCGCGTTCGGGAAAGGGGGTGATCGCCAGGTCGACCGCGGGAAACGAGTGGTCGTGGATGCGGCGCAGTTTGACGCCCGCGTAATCCGCCGCGACACCTTCGTTGCCCACCATATGGCAGTCATTGCAGCTCAGGCCGCCTTCTTGACGCGGGGCGCTGAACAGCGAGGTTTGCCACTCCGCAAAGGTCCGCTCAAGGTGCACCGGCTTCGGTGCTGGCGGGGATGGCGTGACGATGTCGTGGCAGGCGCCGCAGGTCGTCGAACTCTGCTGGTCGCTTCGAGCGAGCAATGGCGAGTAGGCTGAGCGATGCGCCGGGTTGTCTACCGGGTCCACGATCCCGCCCAGCATGGTCGAGTCGCCGCGCAGCTCGAGCGGGTTGTTGTGGTCGTCCCCAACGCGCTGAACGTTGTGGCAGAAGTAGCAGCCAACGCCGGACAGCTCGTCGGGTAACTGAGCCAGATCATCGTTGGTTTTGGTCCAGCCGCTTTCGACCGCCAGCGGGGCGTGACACTGAACGCAGAAGTCTCCCAGCTGACCGTTCGTCTCGCGTTGGCCCCGAGCGTTCATGGCCAAAAACACGGGATCCTTGGCCGCGTAAGCGTGCATGCTGCCCGACCATTGCCGGGTGTGGTCCGCATGACACTCACC
>JAUIKB010000888.1 GCA_030430975.1 Polyangia bacterium | reverse complement strand
TTAGCAAAGAAGTCGATCAGTGGGCCGACGTCGCCGATACGAAGAGCGGCTTGGTGACGGATCAGAAACATCAGCGCCTGGCGCCAGAAGTCACCATCGCCCAGATCCGTACCGAGCCTGGTTCGGACGATCGCTTCGCATAGCTCGGCGGTGGCGCCGAGAGCGCGTAGCTCCGCCCGTCGCATCGCTTCTTCTACTGACCAGTGATCGGGCGAGTTCAAGAACAAACTTTCCATGCGACGGGTCATGCGAATCGGCACGCCTAGGGTCCGGAACCGCAGCCCAGAGCCGACGCCGATGAACCAGCTGCGCCGCGTTTGGTCACGCAGCTGGTTCCGTCCGATCCACACCGCGCACAGGAACCTCGGCACCGGATACCTGCAGAGTAAATGCTGACTGAGCGACGCCAGCGTATCGTAGAAGCCGCCGGGGCCGCGCGGCCAGTCGGCAACGCTGCGAATGAAGTGCCGGTTGCTTCGCGCAAGATTGGCGAGGCACTCGACGTGCGGATCCCCCGCGAAGCGCAGGAACTCCGAGCGTGCGTGCGCGACGCGCAACAGCGCCGAAAAGGCGGCGAGCGTGTTTGGATTGAACTGCAGTTGACGAAACGTACGGCTGATCGCCGCGTCGACCGACGGCTTGGACCGCCGGGCCGATCGGATGTCATCAGGCATGACATCCTCCTTCTTCGAGGGTGTGCACAAGCGAACCGTGGGAGCACGGTTCCGGTTGGGATCGAGCACCTCAGCGCAAGGCGGCGCGGGTGCGATCGGGCACTAGTTGAAGAAGAACAACATCGCGCCAGCAATGTGACTCAGCGAACGGCGCCTGTCAAAGCTGGCTGAGGCGTCGGTGCGCTGCTTTGGAATCAGCACGCGTTGTTCGACGAATATGACGCTGACCTATTCGTCGTTCGCCGTAGGCTGTGACGGCAGCATGAGGTCTTCCAAAAAGAACGCGGCCAGATCGTGCCGGCCCGTGAGTCCGGCCTTCCGGTAGAGAGCTCGGGCCTGTTGTCGGGTCGTGGCTTCCGTAACGGAACGAATTGCGGCGACCTCCTTGTGACTGAGGCCTTTCAGGAGCAGCAGTCCCACTTCCTTTTCGGCCGGGGACAGTTGCCAGCGTTCGAACTGCTCGTCGATCGCCTGACTCAGCCCGCGCATCAGATCTCGGGCTTCGCCCCGCCAGCGTTCGGCGTCGGCGGCCGTCCGGGCGAGTTCGCCGGCGAGCGACGTGGCCTCGGCAGACGCGAGTCGGGCAAGCCGAGACACGGCGATCATTTGGCGCGCGACCAGAGCCGCGCCGAGGAACCCGATCACGGCGATCGTCCCCTCCGCCAGAACGTGCCCAAGCGTCGCGCCGTCCCGTAGATCGGAAGCGAGATCGAGGCCGGCCACGCATGCCGTCAGCGCGAAAGCGGCCAGGATCGCCATGTGCAGCCGTCGCTCAGATGTGAAGTCAGGGTCACTCAAGTGCTTGTAACTCCAGGCATATCACATCCGTGCAATCGACCAGCGAGGTCCCCGAGCCCAGGTTCGACACCGACGTTACCTCGGAGGCACCATCATGGACGGAATCCTGTTTCACCCCAAAGTCGTTCACCTTCCCATCGCGTTGGGCATTCTGATGCCGCTGCTCGCAGCCGGGCTCACCGTGGCCTGGTGGCGCAACTGGCTCCCCGCCCGCAGCTGGGCTCTCGCCGTTGTGCTGCAGGCGATCCTGCTCGGTTCGGGTTTCCTAGCTCTACAGACCGGTGAGGCCGAGGAGGACCGGGTGGAGCACCTCGTGCCCGAACAGGCGCTGGAGGCACACGAGGAGGCGGCGGAGGCCTTTGTGTGGTCGAGTGCCGCAGTGTTCGGCGTGATGCTGCTGGCCCTGCTCGCGCGTCGGCGAAAATCGGGCCTTGGCATCGCTACCGCTGCCACGGTCGGCACCCTGGTCGTGTTGGGTCTGGGTTACCGGACGGGACAAGCGGGCGGCGACTTGGTGTATCGACACAACGCCGGCCAGGCGTACTCGGGCGCGAAAGGCATCGCACCGACGGGCGGCGCGGCGTCAGCTGGGCATGACGACGAATACGACGACGATGACTGAGGCGGGCGTCTGGCCGCGCCCGGCCAGGTCCAAGAGTACCGTTAGTTGTCGCTGGTCTTGAAGCGATCGGCGGCGAGCTTCTCGCGGAGCTGCGCCACCACCGTGTCCAGGTCGTTCGGCGTGACAACGGGCATGGGACCGGAGCCAAGGTCCAAAACGATGGCGCGCTTCTTCTTTGGCCGGCCGGTATCCAAATGGAACCAGTGTGTCATGCTGCCGCCCCAAATCCGCCAGCGAGCCAAGACGTTCAGGGGCACGACCTCGACGCTCTGGATAGCGCCGTACGCGATCGATTTGTCACCGGACGGAAAGCGGTAGCGGTGAATCGTGATGCCGTTGTCGTCGAGCGAAACGTGGGGGTCGCTATAGTTAGTCATTCCACCTCCTGAGTGCAGCGCCCGCGGACGCGCAGCCGAGTGGAGATAAGTGTATGCACTGGATAGACAGTTGTCTAGTCCGATCGTGACGGCGGTTTCGGAATCAGCACTCGCTGTTCGCCGATCTCGAGGATGTGCATTTCGTCGTCGCGCACGCCGCGGCGTTTCATGGCTTTGCGTAGCTCGCGCAGCGCGTCGCCGTGTTGGTCCCCGGAGTTTTCGAAGGTGTCGTAGTGCATCGGGACCATTCGTTTCGCCTTCAGGTCGCGAAATGCGCGCACGGCTTCGTCTGGGCTGACGTGAGTTTTCTTCATGAATTCACGGGGTTCCACCGGTGAGATGGGAAGCAGCGCGACGTCGATCGACGGAAAGCGTTTGGCGGTTTCGACGAACAGCTTCTGGTCGTAGGCAGTATCCCCGCCGAAATACACCGTCAGTCCACCGTGCTGAATGATGTAGCCAGTGTACGAAACGCGCATCCACGCGAAGTCGGCGCCGTAGCGCATGCCGGCGTGTTCGACCGGCGCGGCAGTGATGCGCACGCCGCCCGCGGCGCGGGTGTTCCAAGGGGGGAGCTCCTCCGCCGGGAACGCGAAGTCGGTCAGGTAAACCATGCCCCCGCGCGGCATGAACAGGCGCCCGATGCGCGACTCCAGCAGTTCCAGTGAGCCGAGCGATAGGTGATCGAAATGTAGATGACTGATCAGCGTCGCATCGACCATCGGCACGTTGTCTACGTCGAGACCGGGCTCGACGATGCGTTTGCTCATTTGTCCGACGGACGACGTGAAGACCGGATCCGTCAGGATCAGCTTGTCGTCGAGTTGGATCAGCATCGTGGCGTGTCCGACCCACAGCACCGCGA
>JAUIKB010000887.1 GCA_030430975.1 Polyangia bacterium | reverse complement strand
ACCACTCAGCCCCTGTTGCTGGTGGCGTTGGTCATGGTGGTGGTCGCATTCGGCTTCAAAGCGGCGGCCGCGCCGTTCCACCTGTGGGCGCCGGATGTTTACCAAGGCGCGCCCGCTCCGGCTGCGGCGTTGAGCCTGGTGTTGTATTCGGCAAGGATCGCGTCTTTTTGGGCCTCGTACTGGTCGAGAATCGTGCCGAGATACATCTTCACCTGGTCGACCGCGTACGCCTTGATAGCGTCTTTGATCGGTTGGATGATCGGCTGGAAGATCGCGTCGATGATGTCCGTCACTTGAATGTTGATGCCGACGGCGTTCAGCGCGTTTTGGACCGAGATCAGCCAGTCAGGCAGCACCGCCATCGTGAGCGTGGCGAAGTCGATCGTGGTGATGTCGTTGGTCCACGTGGTCATCGGGGACATCAGCGTATCCAAGTCGCTTTTTGCGAAGCCGAATTGCGAGCCACCCGGGGTGAGGCCTTCGTTTAGCTTGGTTGACACGTTGTCGACCGTGTCGATGTACGCGGGCATGAACGCGAATAGGTCCGTGCGCAGCTTCTCGCTGACTTTGTCGAACGCCGAGGGCAGCGGGTTGCTATTGGCGTCGAAGCGCGGCTCGAGGAGCGCCGTGTACACCTTGTAGGTCGCGTACAGGTTGGGGCAGCTCAGAGAGCACGCGGTGTCGTCGTCGCTTGTGCCGAGCATGCCGTCGCTGCCGGCGGTCACGCCGAGGGTGGCTCCGTCGGCGGTCGAGCCGTCCTGAAGTTCCTGGATGCGGGCGGTCACCGTTTTGTCCTTGAGATCGATGCGGGACTGATCGATTTCGCGCAGGTAAACCGGCAGCAGGATCAGGTGGTCGGCCTGGGCGAGCCCGGCGGAGCCGATCACGCTGATCAGGCTGGCACCAGGGTTCTTCGCGCGAGCGTCGTCGAAGTGGGCCTTGGCCCGGCCCGCCATCAGCTGCCAGAGCGGGCTGGCCTCGTCGAAGTAGGCGCGCAAGACGAAGCTCTTAGGGATCGAGTGCTCCATTTGATCGCTGGCGAACGCCGCCGGCCGCGCCGTGAACGCGGCCTCTTGCAGCTGCGACTCGCATACGATGTGGCGGACCACATTGCTGAAGTTGGACTCGCGATTGGCTGTGATGGGGTTGAGGGTGAACGTCTCGCCCGTCATGTAGTTGACGTAATGGTGTGCGATGGCGTCGGTCGCCCCGTGGAGGAAGCAGCCCAGCGCATAGGCCTTTTCGTTCGGGAGAATCGCCTCGTTGTAAAGTAGCTGGCACTGCTCGTAGGGGCGTTGCTCCACCGCGTGCGACGGGTCGGTCATCCCCGGAAAGGCGGTGTTGTCGGGCCCGACGGCGCCGGCGCGGAACTCCAACGGGTTGTCGATGATGGCTTGGGCGTCGCCGCTGGGTAGCTTGGCCGCGAAGGAGCTGAACTTGAGCGGTAAGGTTCCATCACCGCTCTGCATCAGCCCGGCGCGGATGTCATTGGCGATCGCCATGTGGACGCGGGTCGAATATGCATCTGCGCTGCGGGCGCTGCTGAGCGCTGTCAGGGCGGTGGCGGAGAATACGGCGAGGGCACGAAGGCGAAGCGACATGGCGCGAAGTGTAACACCGCGCGCAGGGTGTCGGTTGTCGGCCCGCTGGCCCGCTGGCCGCTGTTGGCTACTCAGCGCTGAGCGCCGTCGATTTGGCCGGAAGATGCTGCAGTCCGGCGAAGATCAGCTGCAGCTGTTGTTCGTAGGCGGCAGGAATCCGCTCCGGCATCGTTTGACCGAAGCACAGCGGGATGCCGAAAAACGTTACCAACAGGCTATCCACGCCCTGGATGATCGCGGCTTCGGAGGGGAGCTCCTGATCGCGCGCAGCTTCGAGCAGCCCGTCGTGGAACAGCTCGTCCAGGCCCACCACGGGTATGTCCTCCGTGCCTTCTAACTGTGGAAACGCCAGCAGGCGCTCGGCGCGCGTGGGCTCCGGCAAGCCGAGCGCGGCGCAGGTCGGCCCCAAGTCGTCCGCCTGGCGATCCAGCGAACCCTGCGCAAGCGGGCACTGGTTCGGCGGCTGAAGAGCCATGTGCCCGATGATCTCGAGGATCGGTCGAGGGTTCTTGGCGAGTTCCTGACCCGTGCGTTCGAACACCGCACGGATCAACTCGAGCCCGCGTCGCCCGCCTTTGCGGGCGTGCCACGTCATCTGAATCGTCCAAATCTGGATGAAGTACCGAAGCAAGTCGTCCTTCTTGCGGAAGTAGTTGAAGAACGTCGCCTCCGATACTTGGACTTCCTCGCAGAGCTCTTTGACCGTGACCTCCGCCAGCGGCTTGTCTTTTAGGCGGTGCACCGCCGCCCACAGCAAGCCGAGCTTAGTTTGGGCGCACTTTCGTTCTCGCAGCGACAGCTTCGCCGTACAAGCACAGGACGGTTCTGAGGTGGAGCTCACCACGACACCTGATCATTTGCGCTAGCGGCGTCGCGCGCAAGCCCGATATCGCGGCGCTGCCGCGCAGCGTCATATCGGGTGGGGTATGCCATGCGAGTCGCCACACCCGTTCGTATAGGACGGGCGTGGCGAGGGTCAAGGTTCCGGCGGCCATGTCATGTAGAGTCCGCGCGTGCCCAAGGCCGAACCATCCGCCGCGAGTAGGCGCGTAGCCAAGGCGCTGCGCGTTGTCACCGTCGTCCAGCCGTCCGAGACCGTCACAGCGCTGCTGCTGACGTTGAACATCGCCGTCCTGCTCGCGGCCTACTACGTCATCAAGCCGGTCCGTGAAGCGCTGGTCCTCGCGCTGAAGTCGGGGGCGGAATACAAGTCGTGGATGAGCGCAGCGATCGCTGTGGCGCTCCTGTTCGCTGTGCCCGCCTACGCGAAGGTTGCACGGCGCGTCCCGCGCAACCGGCTTGTAAACGGGGTGACGCTGTTCTTCGTCAGTCACCTGCTCATTTTCTACTTTGCTAGCTCATCAGCCGTGGTTCGCGAGCACCTGGGGCTGGTGTTCTATCTGTGGGTCGGGATCTTCAACATGATGGTCGTCGCGCAATTCTGGGCGTTCGCCAACGACATGTACGACGAAGAGCAAGGCGAGCGTCTATTTGCTGCGCTGCCCGGGCCCAAAGAACACATGACGCTGACAGGCGTAGGGCATAACAACATCTGGGATGACGATGCACGCGCGCAGGAGATACGGCAACGTGTGGATGCATTTCTGGGGGCGCACGAATGAGTAAGGCGATTCTGGTGAAGGGCGGGCGAGTCATTGACCCCGCCAGCGGGCATGACGCAGTCGCCGACGTGGTTGTCGTCGGCGGTAAGTTCGCCGGTGTCGGCCAGTTCAGCGA
>JAUIKB010000886.1 GCA_030430975.1 Polyangia bacterium | reverse complement strand
TGCGCTCTTACCCGAGCAGCTGGTGGACCTCGATGCGCTGGTCCGCGCCCTGAGCGGAGGCGGAAAACTCCGCCCGCTATTGACGCAAATCCTCGACGCGCTAGTGCTTTGGACCGGGGTTGAGCGCGGACTGTTGCTGCTCAAGGCGCCCGGCAATCGCTTGGTGCCCCGGGCCGGCCGTAACCTGGCGCGTTCCGATTTGGTCGGGGAACAGTTGAAGCTGAGCACTACCCTCGCGGAGCGTGCGTTGGAGCTCGGCGCTCCAGTCGTCGCGGTCGACGCCAGTGGCGAGCTCCCAGACATGCACGCCAGCGTGCACGCCCTCAAGCTACGCAGCGTGCTGGCGGTGCCACTCATCGCCCGCGGCACAACGCTCGGCGTCGTGTACCTCGACGACCGAATACGCCGTGGAGCTTTTGGGAAGCCTGAACTCGCGTGGGTGCAGGTCATCGGCAGCATCGCCGCACTGGCGATCGCGGACGCTCGAGACCAACTGATGCTGCGGCGCGCCGCGCGCCGAGCAGAGCGAGCTGAAGCACGAACTGCCCAGCTCCTGGCGCGACGCGAAGCTGAATTGGACGTCGCGCGAAGCGAAATCGCGCGCACCAGCTCGGGGCGGGAAACGCGCTTCGACTACAGCAATGTCATCGGCGAGAGCTTAGCAATCCAGAAGTTGCTGCGGGTGGTCGATCGCGTCACGGCAACCGACATACCGGTGCTGGTCACTGGTGAGTCGGGCTCGGGCAAGGAACTCGTCGCGCGCGCGATTCACGACAACGGCTCGCGCCAACAAGAGGCGTTCGTTGCCGAGAACTGCGCCGCACTTCCGCCCAACCTGCTCGAGTCGGCGCTGTTCGGCCATGTCCGCGGCGCGTTTACCGGAGCCGTGCGTCCGCGCGCGGGTCTATTCGAGGTCGCGGATCGCGGCACGCTGTTCCTGGACGAGGTTGGCGAGATGGACTTGCAGATGCAAGCCAAGCTGCTGCGGGTGCTCGAGACCGGAATCGTTCGCCCGATCGGCTCGGAGCGGACGCTGAAGGTCGACGTTCGTGTGATCGGTGCCACGCACCAGGATCTCAGCGATCGGGTCAAACAAGGGCTGTTTCGCGAAGACCTCTACTACCGACTCAACGTGATCGGGATCACGGTGCCGCCACTGCGTCGGCGCCAAAGCGATATTCCCCTCCTCGTCCGACACTTCGTCGAAAAGTACGCGGATCACCCCCCAACACTCACCCCCGCCGCCATGAAGCGATTGTGTGGACACAGCTGGCCTGGCAACGTCCGACAGCTGCAGAACGAAATCCGCCGCGCCCTCATCATGGCGGACGGGCGGCTCGACGTGGAACATTTGAGCCCGGAGCTGCAGGACACGCCCGATGGCAAACTCGGCGGACACCTCGACTTGAAAACCCACGTTCACGCTATCGAACGCGACCTAATGGTGGCAGCGCTCGAGCGCACCGGCGGCAATCAGACCAAAGCCGCCGAGTTGCTGGGCCTATCGCGCTTCGGCTTGCAAAAGATGATGAAGCGACTGGGAATCCAGCGTCCCAAGCCCACTCGGTAGCCGGGCCGATGCCAATAACTTTACTCAACGTGCAAGGACGGTTACGTCCTGAGCGGTGTTGCCGTCGTCTCCACGCAAGCCGCGCGCGGCGACCACCATCGCGGAGAACACAAAAGCAGCGCGCGCAAAGACCGTGAAACCGGTGCTAAAGTGGGCCGGCGGCAAGGGTCGACTGGCTCCGCGCATCCTCGACAAGCTGCCCGAGCACATCGGAACCTATTTCGAGCCGTTCGTCGGCGGCGCCGCGATCTTCTTCGCGTTGGTAGGAGAGCGTCGCTTCGAACGGGCCGTGCTGAGCGACAAGAACCCGGATCTAGTCACCGTCTATCGAGCGCTTCAAGCCGATGTCGATGGCGTCATTCGTCACCTAAGCCGGCTCAAGTACGACGAGGAAGAATACTACCGAATACGCGCCGCCAAGCCGCGCGCTCGCGCCGCTAAAGCCGCACGGCTCCTGTATCTCAACAAGACGGGTTACAACGGACTGTACCGCGTGAACCGTGCCGGAGAATTCAACGTGCCGTTTGGCCGCTACAAGAACCCGAAGATCTGTGATGAGCCTCGGCTCCGCAAGGCGGCCCAGGCCCTCCAAGACGTCCGCATCGAGGTCGCGGACTTCGCGGCGATCTGCGACGAAGCAGGCCCAGGCGACGCGGTGTACTTCGATCCGCCATATCTGCCCGTGTCGAAGACCGCTCGATTCGCCGAGTACTTCAACCAGCCATTCGACCTACCGGAACACGAACGCCTAGCGCAGACGTTTGGCGACCTAGCGAAGCGCGGCGTCTGCGCGGTGCTCTCGAACTCAGACACACCCGACACCCGCCGGCTCTACCGAGCTTACAAACCGCAAAAAGTCCAGGTCGCGCGAGCGATCAATTCGAATCCCAAGGCGCGCGGCGCCGTCAGCGAATTGCTCGTCGCGGTTAACGCAGGCGGCTGAACGCTCAGCGAAGTTGAAACGTGGCCGCGACCGGCAGATGGTCGCTGACCTGTTGCTCGTATCCCCCGATCGATTGATCCACGTTGAGAACCTCGGTCGTACCCATCCCGTACTCGCCGAGCGCGTCGCCCGTCACGAGCACATGGTCGATGAAGCTATCGAACGGCAAAAACGTGCTCTTGCCGGACTGAGCCGCCGGCTCGGTAAGAAACGTGTACAGGTCCGGTCGTGACGTGAACGCACCAAACGCATTCCACTGGGGCGACTCGCCAAGCTCGTCGTTGAAATCACCCAGCACCACAAAGTCTGGGTCGGCGCCCTCCGCAAGCTTGTCGCTGATATACGTGTGTAGTTTCTCGCACGCCTCGCGTCGTCGGGCGAGGCTCTCAGCGTCGAGTTTTGCTTTGAGGTGAACCACGAGCACCGTGAAATCGAAGCGTTCGCCGTTTCGGATCACGTCGACTTTCGCTCTGAGCACGGGCCGCGGGAACGCTTGATAGTCGCCGCGAAACAGCGTCCCAACATTCGAAATCGTTACGCTGGCGGTGCGATACACCAGCCCCACGCGAGTGTAAGCGTTGTCGTAGTCGTCAGCCAACGTGCCGTCGTAGCCATCGACGCCGGCGACGAACGTGTTGAATGACGCGACGTCCGCAACCTCCTGCACAGCCAGAACATCAAAGTCTTCGTCCCCCAAGACGGTCTCGACAAAGCCGGGCGTCGCGTTGGACAGCGGGAAATTCTCCAAATTCCACGTCGCTATTTTGACCGAAGCCGGACCCCCGTCGCCCGGCGGCACATCGGGCCCGGCGTCGCCAGCCTCGGC
>JAUIKB010000885.1 GCA_030430975.1 Polyangia bacterium | reverse complement strand
ATGGCTCGATCGCAACCGAGTACGCTTGGGAATACGGCGGCAACCGGCTTCGCATGCCCGCGTACGACGTTCGCGGGCGGATCGTTTGGGGTCTTACTCACCGCATGCTGGGTTCGCTGCAGACGGTTCTTGGCGCGCCGAGAAGCGGCTGACGCCGCGTGAGCGCGGGGCGACAACCACAACCGTTGGGCAGAGTCCGACCGGCATGATCAGCCGGCCACCAAGTGAGGCTCGGAACCGCTACGTGCGGGAGCCACGAGAGGTCGGGAACTAGAGCTCGTCCATTTGCGGGTCACAGCTGCCGGTCATATCGCATGTACCGCCCTTGGCTGTGATCTGCAGTGAGTACTCATCGCACGTTCCCGGTGCGCCGCCCTTCCTTCGCACGGCGATCCTGTATTCCTTGCCGTGGTCGCCACAGTGAATCGGAGCCATCGTGCCGCACGATTGTTCACCAATCATGCCGGCGGAACCACTGACGCACCAGTCGTATTCCGCCAGGCTCGAGTGGTTAGCGTCTGGTTGCGTGCATCCGCCACCGCGTATCACGTCGAACTCGAATTCCGTGTTGTTCGCCGGCTTCGTGAACTCGATGTGAATGTGATAGCTGTTCGTCGTCATCTCGTCGGTATCCGTCGTGGTAAACGAATACCAGTCCACGTCGTTGTCGGCCGTCAGCCGTCCGCTGATATTGAGCGGCGTCGTATCCGCGTCCGACACGCTGCCCGCAGCCGTTGCGTCGGCGCAGGTCTCGTTCGGTTCGGACATCTCGACGGGGCAAGGACAACCGACGGAGGCTGGCAAAGCCGGGGGGTAATGCGCCCAGCCCGGGTCGCACGAACCCACATCGCAAACGCCGGCCACACACTCGAGCTCGCCGTTTTGCGGCTTAGGCATACCCGCGCACATGGCGACCGTGTCACCGTCGTCGGCGACCCCGTTGCAGTCGTTGTCCGCACCGTCGCACACTTCTGTCGTGGGCGACGATGCCGAGCACCCTTCCCACATGCCGCTGGCGCCGTTGCAGGTTTCGACGCCCTCGCAGGTGATCGACCCCTGAGTCTGCTTGCACGTTCGCTCGACGCCGTCTCGTGCCTGGGTACAGGTGCAGGATTGCCCGCCGGTCGGTACGCAGTTCATCGCCGCGTTCGGCCCCGGGCCGCCACCACCGGCACCACCCGCCCCGCCACTGTTACCTTCGTAGGTATCGGGGGACACGCATTCGGTACCGCCTCCGCAGGTGCCATCGTATGAACAGTCGGGGGCACAGAACCGATCGTTTTGCGGCGAGCGAAGACACCGATCGCCGACGATCGGACAGTCCGCATCCTCTTGACACGGCTCACACAGGTTGCCGACGTCCGGGACGCAAACGTAGCCTTCTGGGTGAGCCCAAGCGCAGTAGGTGTCCTTCGGGCACGGCGTCGTCATGTCGCAGGGCTCCACGCACCGCTTCATCGACGTCTTCTGGCCTACTTCTACGCAGGTCCCGTTGGCGCACGTCTCACCGTTGTCGCACGGCTGGAGCGTCGTTCCTGGCCAGCCACCACCGCCGCCGCCGCCGGACGTGCCGCCGGTGCCCGCTGCGCCGCCGGCCCATCCTGTTCCGGCGCCACCCGCGACGCCACCGCCCGTGCCGCCCGAACCGGCGGAGCCGCCAGCCCCACCTGACGAGCTGTCACCTATGCCGGCATCAGCGGCACAGGAAGCGATCCAGCTACCGCAGATGACTGCGCCACAAAAAACCAGAGCACTCCTCAGACTGCGAACGGTCGCCACGACATATCGTAGGGCCAGCAGCCTACTCCGTCAAACAGACCGGTGTGGTGAAATGTGCGTGTTTGTCCCCAGATCGTGACACCGCCGAGCAGCCGGGATACCACCCACTTATGCAGGCCGCCGTCGTCGTGTTTCCCGGCTCCAACGCGGACGCCGAAATGGTTCACACGCTCAAGAACGTCATCGGACTGTCGACGACAGTTGCATGGCACAAACAAGCCGAGCTGCCCCCACATACGGAACTCGTAGCGATTCCTGGCGGGTTCAGCTTCGGAGACTACTTGCGGGCAGGCGCCATCGCCAAAGCCAGTCCGATCGTCTCGGCGATCCGGCGACACGTCGACGCAGGCGGACTGGTGGTCGGCGTCTGTAACGGTTTTCAGATCCTCTGTGAGCTTGGCATCTTGCCGGGCGCGCTGCTCGAGAACGCGCAGCTTCGGTTCGAATGCCGGGACGTGTTCATTCGCGGCGAAGTGGACGGCGTGTTCAGCGCCGAAGGCGAGATCCTGCGAATCCCGATCGCTCACCGAGAGGGCCGGTTCCACGCCAGCACGGCTGCGCTGGAAGCGCTCAGGCAACGCGACGCGATCACCTTCCGGTATTGCAACGCTGCGGGTGAGCACACTGAGGCAAGCAATCCCAACGGGTCACTCGACGCGATTGCCGGCATCTGCGGCGGCCCCAACCTCAACGTACTGGGAATGATGCCGCACCCCGAGCGAGCCAGCGAGCCGTTTGTCGGCTCTGCCGACGGAGCGCGTCTGTTCCGCCGCATCGCCGGAGCCGAGCCGTGACAGGCACCGCATCGCGCCCGGCTGACGGCGTGTGTTTGATCTGTTCGCATGACTTGCCGGCAAAGTCGAACCACTGTGATTTTTGTGGCGCGACTTACGGCGAGGAAAATCGCTGTCCACACTGCCGCGCAGTGGCCCCTGTCTCGGCTTCGAGTTCGCTTCGCTACGCATGTGACATATGCGGGGGCCCGCGGATTCCAGCCGCGCCCGAAGTGACGCGGAGCGGCCGCGAAGGGGCCGTGCTCAAGGCCGCCCAGCGCGAACGCCAGCGCAGCACAGCGTGGCGCGTCGGCTCTGGAATCGTTGCCGCCTTCGGCCTGCTCTCGCTGACGGTGACTCTGCTCGCGCTGACGGCCGCCCAGGCTAGCGTCGTTGGGACCGCCATCGCCGGCGGGGTCGCGGCGGTTCCATTCATTTTCGCCGGCATCGCGTGGCGCAAAGCGGCGGCGCACCGGGACGCGCTGAACAAACACCTGGATGAGGGTTGGGCACTAGCTGCATCCGACGTGATGCGGTCCGCATCTGAAGTCGGTGACGGGGACCACGAACTGACTGCCCCCGAGCTTGCCGACGCACTCCGGATCGACGCCGCAGAAGCAGAGCGGGTACTGTCGCGAATGACGGTTCACGACTTCGTGCGGGCCCGCGTTAACGACGAGGGGGAAGTCGCCTACTCGACGGGGCCTGTGTCCAAAGCGCGGGTCGCCCCCGCCCCCATGCGGGTCGCTGAACCGGACGATGACGTCGAAGCCATCGCTGAACAAGAC
>JAUIKB010000884.1 GCA_030430975.1 Polyangia bacterium | reverse complement strand
TGCGTGATGACGGCCCCGAAGCCGGCGAGGACGAGTTCGAGCCGCTCGGGGAAGTTCAGCTCGACGGCGAGGTGTTTGTCGTCGAGGAGCGCAACCGTTGGAACCGGCCGGAGCAGCGCCTCGACGAGATCTATCGATATACGAGTCGAACCAGCGCCTTACAGCACGTCCAAGAGGTACCGGGGCGTTACGTGCTTCTCGCGCAGCTGGAAGCGGAGGCCGCGGAAGCCGGCCTGAAATTCACGTCCGTCTTCGGCGACTTCGCAGGCAACCCTGCGATGACCGACGCCGAGCGGTTCGTCATCGAACTCGCTCTGCAACCGGAAACAGATAGCGCACCCAAGTGACCGACACGACGACCGATCCACCGGACGGATACCAGCGCCTCCCGCTCGCGCTGCTCGGGGTGCTGCTGCTGATATGTGCCGCGACGCTCATCGCTCCGCCCGCCGGGCGCTTCAGCTGGTTGCTAGAGGTCGGGCCAGGCCTCGCCGGCGTCTTAGTCCTAGTCGCTACGTATCGGCGATTTCCGATGTCTCGCGTGGTCTACGTGAGCGTGTTCATCCATGTGCTTATCCTGGTGTACGGCGGCATCTACACCTACGCCAAAACGCCGCTCGGCAACTGGGCGATGGCGGCGTTCGGGTTCAGCCGCAACCACTACGACCGAGTCGGCCACGTCGCTCTTGGGTTCTTTCCCGCCTTCATCATCCGCGAGATCTACCTGCGCCTAGTGGGCATGCGACGAGGCGGTTGGCTGTTCTTCACCGTGTGCAGCGTCGCGCTCGCCATCGGTGCGTTTTGGGAACTGCTCGAATGGTGGGTGACGTTGGCGGTGGCGTCGGATGTCGGCCAGGCGTTCCTCGGCTCTCAGGGCGACATCTGGGATGCCCAGTGGGACATGTTCTTAGCGCTCATCGGCGCCGCGGTAGCGCAGGCGGCGTTCGGCGGTCTCCACGATCGTTCTATGCGGGCCGTCTGGCGGGGATGAGCCGCCAGCGGCAGCGGGCAGCGGGCAGCGCGCTGCCGCGGCGACGCTGGCGGCCGTCGGTGCTGAAGCGGTTCGTCGTCGCGCACATCGTCCTCTGATCACCCGACTGTACGTTGCGCGGGCGCTGCACGGTTGCGTTCAGCTTTCACTGCCCCGACTCGCGCATTTGTAGACCCTCGCCCTCCACGCGGGGCGCTGCGCTCCGCCCTCACCGGCTTCTTGCGACGGAATCATCACGACGCTGGCGTGGTGCTCCGACGACTGCGGCTGCTCAAGCCACACGCGAGCCGGCCAGCGGCACGCGACTACGCCGGCTGGTCGTCACCGGGCCGAATGGCCTCGCGAACGAACACGTCTTCGAGCGTCTCGTGACGCGGTGTCACGGCTCGGACGTGGGCACCGTTGTCCAGCGCGTCCGCCAGCAGTGTATCGACGTTGGCCGCGCCTTCCACAGTGACGACGACGAGGTCACGCAGCCGCTCAACGGAAACGCCGGGCGCGGCTAGATCGTCCACCCACGCTTCTGAGCAGTTCGCCAAGGTGACCTCGGTGATTTGAACATCGTGCCTGAGCAGGTCGCGTAGTTTCCCGCTGATCACCACCCGTCCCTTACGCAGAATCGTCACCTTGTCGCAGAGCGATTCCACGTCGGTAAGAATATGCGTGGAGAAAAATATCGTTCGACCGCGCCGTCGCTCGTCCAGGATGATGTCCCGAACCTCTTTTCGGCCGACTGGGTCGAGCCCGCTCATCGGCTCGTCCAAGATCAATAGTTCCGGATCGCCCACAAGCGCCGCCGCGAGCCCAGCCCGCTGAAGCATGCCCTTGCTCAGCTTGCGTACCTGGCGATCGGCAGCGTACAGAATACCGACCTGATCGAGAACCGCTTCTGTGCGCGCTCGCAGAGCCCGGCCGCTCAGCCCGCTTAGACCGCCGCACATCTCGACGAATTCGCGGGGCGACAGAAACGGATAGACGTACGGATTTTCAGGTAGAAATCCGGTCTTGGTCATCGCGAGTCGACTCGGTACCGCGTGGCCGAACAGCTCCGCGGTGCCCGATGTTGGCCGGATGAGACCCGTCAGCATCTTGATGGTCGTGGTCTTGCCCGCCCCGTTGGGACCCAAGAAGCCGACGATGTCGCCGGACTGAACGTCAAACGAAACACCCTGAACGGCCTCAACACGGCGCATCCAAAAGCCCTGCCGGAACACCTTCCTCAGAGACTGCACTCGAATCAAAGGCCCGGACACGGACGGCATCCTAGTCAGCGGAAGAAATGCCGTCACGGACCAGTGGGCGTTTCCAGCCCCATGTCGGTGCAAAGAGCATAAATACCTACAATTGCTTAACAATTCACACGCCGCCCGGTCCCGCCCGTCATCGCTAGCGCGCGCCGCAGGCAGCCCACGCGATCGGTCGATGTGCAGCGGTTTCGGCAACTGAGAAAAGGGTGTTAAAACCCCGCCACGCCAGAAGATTTGACTCCTGGTATAAGCGGGAACCCCCCAACCCAACGCGGACACTGTCCGCTGAGTTCAACGACGCCCGAGGGAACATGAGAACCACAGTCGGCCTTGCCTCCTTCCTTGCCATCACCAGCGCCGCCACGGCAGCGTTTGCACAGCAGCCGGGCTCCCCGCCGCCTGGCGCCCCGCCCGGGGCGCAGCCGCAACCCGGTGCGCCTCCCCCCGGCGCTGCGCCCACATCGCCTCCACCGGCAGGCGGAGGCTGGAGCTTCTCGGGCACCGCGAACGCGGACGGCGTCGACGCGACCAGTTCCGGCTCCGGCTCTGGCGCTGATCCCGAAGATGACCCCGAGTACCGCGCCAGCACGCTCACCCTGAACAACAACCTGGCCGGGTCCACGGGTCTGCTGCACCTCTCCGATGCGTTGATCGGGGCCTCGGGTACGTTCCGCGTCTCGTTGCTGGCTAGCTACTTCTCGGGCAGCGGCTTCTTGTGCGCCTCCAACCAGTGTCCCCCGGTACCGGGCAGCACGAATCAACCGGAGGACGACAGCACCCGGATCGGCGCGAACCTCGGCATCAACGTGACTCCCCTACCGTTTCTTCAGGCGTACATGGGGCTCCACACGTACGCTACGTCGAACGACCAGGGTCGACCCGAACTCCTGCAGGTCTTGGGCGACACCAATCTCGGCATCAAGGCAGCGATGCCCTGGGAAGAGGACTCTATGTTCTTCTTCGGCGGCGAAGCACAGCTGTGGCTGCTCAACGGCACCGGGGGCGTCGGCCTCGACGGAGGTGGCACCAGCTTTGCGCTGCGCGCGCTGGGTACTGCGGATCTTAACAACCGCAAGAACCCCGACGATCGTATCCCACTGCG
>JAUIKB010000883.1 GCA_030430975.1 Polyangia bacterium | reverse complement strand
TCGGCTGTGCTTAGCTCGAAACGATCGACCACGATCACGTACTCGCCGGTTTGCGTGACGGTATACGCGGACGACGTCTGGGTGAGATAGGTCGGGTTGCCGCCAAAGTCCCACGGCCGCACTTCGGTTAGCGCCGAGCCTTGCGGTTTGCCCCCGGCGCTGCTGTACAACTTCGCATAGAAGCCATGCTGGTTCACCTGAGACGTCCCCGTGATGGCCACCTTCTGGCCGGCGGTAAGGTTCACTATGTAGCGATCCTCGTCGCCCATCACCGATAGCTGGCCGGCGGCGGTGAGTGGCAAAGCTCCGCTGAGCGTGGTCGTGTCGACGCGCGCTACGCCGACCCGATAGTCGCCGCTGGCGCCCGCAACTCCCGGCGCCATCCCGAAGCCGTAGAACCCGCCGGACGCTTCGAACACCTCAGTCTGACCGACATAGAACGGGTTGTCTATCACGGTCTGGGTGCCAAACAACGTAGCGCCCCAGGTCGTGCCCGGCGTCGGGTCGAACAGCTTGTTCTGCACGTATGTTTCGTTGTCGAAATTTGCGACTCCTTGAACGTTGTACTCTGCCCCGGCGCTCGCTTCGAAGCAGAAGTACTGCCACGCACCAACCGACGCCAACGTCACGTCGCGATTCGAATCCGCGGCCAGCTCGCTACCGACCATCGTGTCCAGCGAGAACTTGCCCGCCTCGGCTGTGTCGTTCTCGATCTCGATGATCAATTCTCCTGCGGGGGGAGCCGCACCGCTGCGCCAGTCGATGACGCCGTTGGTGTCGGACGAGTCCAAAGCCGACTCGGCGAGCAGAGCGCCTCCGCGCACCCACAGCCGCCCGGTGCCCGTCCACTGCGGACAGCAGTCCGCCTTCAGTTGAAACACCACGCAGCCGTCCGTGCCGACCTGCAGTGAGTAGCGCGCCTTGGACTGCGCCGGCACATTCCCGGACAGCGAGCCTTGAGGAAGGCCTAGCGGTACGCCCGGATCCCCCGTGTCGATCGGAACCGAACCGGCGCTGCCACCTGCACCGCCCGCCGCCGACCCGCCGCTGCCGCCCGAACCCCCGCTGCCGCTCGAACCCCCGCTGCCGCTCGTCCCTCCTGATGCCGCTCCGCCGCCGGTACCGCCCGTACTGCCACTTTCTCCGCCTGAACCACCGACGGCGCCACCGCTGCCGCCCGAGCCGGCGCCGCCGGAGATCGAGCCTGCTGCGCCCCCGCCCCCCGAGGCGGAACCACCGGCGCCGGAAACCGAACCGCCGCTTCCCGCCGACCCTGTGTCTTTATCGCCGTCTTCGCTACCACAGGCGACGGCGACAGCGCCGCATAGCGGCAGAATCGATAGCATTCGTAAGGCTCTACGCATCTCGTCAGCTTGGCCAGCCGAATGCCCTCCCACCACTGGGGATTTCCTGAGGTGGCCGCATTTCACTGTGCGGTGCCAGGCCAGCGCAGACGCCACCGTTCACTAAGCCCGCGGCCCCTTGATCGGCAGAGACAGCTTGCTCACTACTGGCCACGCAATTTAGCAAGATGAACCATCTATTTAATTTAGCTTTCATATTGACAATATGATTCATATCTCGAATATTCGAGATATGGATGGAAAGCCGGCTCGCGTCTACAACAGCCCACTTCGTGAGGCCCAGGCGGAACAGACTCGGGAGCGGATACTCGACGCCACGCTCAGAGTGCTCGGTAACGGTTCGGCCGCATTCACAATGCCCGCCGTCGCGAAGGAGGCAAAGGTCTCGTTGCCCACTGTCTACCGCCTATTCCCGAACAAAGAGCAGCTTGCCGAAGCCGCACGCGACGCGGTACGTGCCCGTTTCGGCATTCGTCCAACCGAACCGAGTACGATCGAAGGGCTGCTCGAGCGCCAGCGCGCTCACATAATGCGCGCGACCAAAGCCGACAGCCGCCTGTTGCGCGCGATGTACGTACTCAACGCGGAGCAGCTCGACGATGCCAGTATCGAACAGCGGCGCGCGGTCCTGGCATCCACTGTTCGCTCGGCGCTCAAAGGTATCCGCGGCAAGGACCGGATCTACTTTGCGCAGCTGCTATCGATGCTTTTCAGTTCGTCGACAGCCCTGATGCTGTGGCGATTTCGTCTTCTAAACGAAGACGGGGCGGACTTGTTCGACTGGCTAGTTCGCACTCTGCTTGCTGGAATCCGTGCAAAGGACGCGTAGTATGAAGAATATCATTTGGGAAAAACCTTCGCCTGGCACGTGGGAGTTCGACATCGGCCATCAGGTTCATCCGTTTGGCCGTTATATGGACGACGCGCTCCTAAAGCCCACACGTGTTGGCTTCGCTGAGGGCTTCGCGGACGCCGGCATACCGCTACGTACCATCGAACCTGCCATCATCAACGGCTGGTGGTACATGTGCGTCCGGCCGCTTGGGGGGCCGCCGGAGCCGACAAGCGAACCACCGGCCTTCGTCATGTGGCTTATGTTCAAGCTGCACCCTGAACTACGACGACGACAGCGCAGAGCGATCTCGTTCTTTGCCGACCGTCGGTACGAGGGAGCCATCGACGACTGGTTCACTCGAATACGCGGCGACTACGTCACCCAACTCGAGCGGCTGACGGCGGTCGAGATCGCTACGCTCAGCCCGTCCGAACTGGGGGCTCATCTGGCAGAGGTCACAACCGCGCTTCGCGACCTGACTCGCGAACATTTCCGGGGCGTGCCGGCCGGCAGCGTTCCGATCGGCGACTATCTCGTCCACAGCGAACGCTGGGGCGGCATCGCACCGGCCGAAGCGATCCGAGCGGTCGCCGGATTCACGTCAGCAACGACCGAACCCGTCGAGGCGCTGGACGCTATCGTTGGCGCGCTTCGCGAGCGAAACGCGCTTCACATCTTGGATGCCGACAATCCCGACAACACGCTCGGCGCGATCGCCGAACTCGGCGGCGCCCCGGCGCGGACGCTTCGGACGTTTCAAACCATGTACGGCTCTCGGGTCGCAACCGACTTCTCGGTGTTCGGCCAGACGCTCAATGAGCTGCCCGGCTTACTCGTCGAGAATCTCAGGAGCCGCCAGCACGCCGTCGACTCCGAGACCGGCGGGCAGCGTCGGGCCCGGGAGGTCGCTGAGAGCCTCCGTCAACGAATCCCCGCGGCCCACCGCGGCGAATGGGACGCCATGCTGGCCGCAGCGCGCAACGGATTCGCCCGCCGCGAGGACGAAGGCGGGCTCCTCCTCCATGCCGCTGGTATCGCGCGCGTGACGCTCCTTGAAATCGGCAGGCGCTGCGAGGCCGACGGTCGGCTACTCGAAGCGGAATCGACGTTCGACCTAACGGAATCCGAGCTGCTCGCCTTGCTCGAT
>JAUIKB010000882.1 GCA_030430975.1 Polyangia bacterium | reverse complement strand
GCCTGCGAGCTTCATCGACGGCTTGGCGCCCGAGAAGTCGATCGTCCCGACGGGTTTGCCCTCTTTTTCGATCTTCAGCTGGGCGATCGGCTTCGTCGGGCTCGGCTGTTCCAGCGGGCGCACCGCGCGATTGCTGAAACCCTTCTCATCGAGCCGCACCGAAATCACCGAAACGTAGTCCTTCGTACCGGGCTTGAACTGCACGGTGGTCAGCGGGCCGAGACCCTTACCGCTCGGCGGAGGGACGTGGATGTCGTCAAAGATGCCACCCGCGTTGCTGAATTCAGGCCACGCCTGCTTGAGCTTGGTCGCATGATCGCTCGACCCGATGACGGTGAGCTTGCCTGGACTCGCGCCCGCGAACTCGACGATGCCGACCGCTTCGTAGCCGAGGGTCACCTTGAGCCAAGTCGGTGATTGGGCCGCAGCGGGGACGCTCGAACCCGACGGCGACGCAGGCGCCGATGGCTGCGCTAGCGTCACCTTTTGGGTCGGAGCGCTCTCGATGGGCGCGGCGACCCGGCCGGAACCCGTTGAGGCGCCACTAGGGGCGGCGCCGGCCGGTTCGGGCCGGGCGTCGCTGCGATCGCATCCCACGAGCAACGTCACGACGGTAAGTAGCGGAAACCAGGGTCGTTGGCGCATGTCTCATGATACGCGCACGCGACCAGCGCGATCTATTTTGGTGCAGCGGACGCCGCCGCCGTCATCCCGACGTCCAGCTGAACGTCATGACCCCGCCCAGACGATGGGTCACGAAGGCGCGTGCGTAGCGCGCTTCCAGACCGAAGCTGAAACGCTCGCTAATCGGCCAGTCCACGCCCAGGCGAAGGCCGACCGAAAGCTCAACGTCAACGGTGGGGTCGTCCGCCTGACTGAAGCGTCCGCTGATGTACTCAGGTCCCGCTTCCAGCCCGATGTAAGGCACAATTGGAGCAACCGGGTAGCGGAAGTCGACAACCCCCTGGGCGCTAAACGAGGTGATCCGACGACTGATCCCGTCTGGAAAAATTTGGGACGACTCGACGGACGAGCCCCGAAACGCATCGAGTCGGGCACCCAACTTGAAATGCCGGTTCGGTAGCCAGCCCGCCGTGAGCTGCAGGCGGGGGCCGAGCACTGCCCAGTTGTCTCGTTCGCCGCAGCAGATCGGCGGTGCGTGGGATTCTTGGGAGAACTCGGACACGCCAAAACCGCCAGTCAGTTGGAACCCTTCGAGCGCGGGCTCGCGAGCGTGTGCCGGAGCTGCTGCAGTGGTCGCTACGGCGACAAGCGCAGCCGTGCACAGCAAAGGCAAGGAACGGATCATGCCTAGGCACTTGCAATTACTGAGCCAGCACGGCAAGGCGGTGGCGAGTGGAAAAGCGACGTCAATAGGCCCTCGGAGCCAAGCCGGGTGGCGCAGCTGGTGGCGCAAAACAGCGACACCCATTTCGTCGCCGAGCGGTGGCCGAGCGAACACATCCCACGCACGAGAAAGCCGCCCCAATTACAGGTGGGCGTCGCCGTATCGCGCGACGGATCTTGAACCGGGGTCGACCAAACCGCGAATCTCCGGCACGTGGCCGTCGCGGTGGCACTGCAGCACGACTAGGATCGCGGCGTGACTCTCGTTCTGTTCGCTGTCATCAGCGCCGCCGCGCTCAGCGTGGCCGTAGTCGTGATGGGTCAGCCCCCTGCGGCGGTCGTCGCGGCCTACGTGTCGGCGATGTCGCTCCAGGCACTCAGCGTATTCGGCGTGGATAAGCTGCTAGCCAAGCGTTCGGACCGAACCGGGCGCGTGACGCGGATCAGCGAGCGAGCACTGCTGGCGGCAGCGTGGTGCGGTGGCGGATTGGGTGCTTGGGTCGGCATGGCCGTGTTCAGGCACAAGACGCGAAAGCTGGCTTTCCGAATCATGGTGCCCATCGCAACCGCTGTGCAGATCGGGGTGGTGGCGTGGCTCGCAGTCCGATGACGTGGCCGCCTATGCGTTCGCAGGCGTCGCGGTAGCCAGGGCTCTGACTCCAGCTAGGACCGTATCCGGAGTGGTAACGTCCAGCCGCTCGAAGCATCGGCGCTGGCAATCGACTGACTTTAGGAACAGTGCCGCAGTGCGTTGTAGATCTCGCTCTACGGACGAGCCGTACGCAGAGCGTGCCTTGTCCCATGCGACGTCTGGGATGCCATCGCGAGCTTCGTGGAGCATCGCCAGATCGAGCAGATCTCGTGACAAGTATGTATCATCGAATCCGCGGTCGCTATTCGCCAACAGCTTTTCTGCGAAGCAATCAACGATGGTGGCCCAGGGCGCTCCAAGCCGCTGCCCAACGCTCCCGTCGAGTTCGATGCGGCCCTCGGCGATGATCTCGACCTTGACGGTTTCGCCGTCGACTCTTACGGGAAATCTGATGCCATACTGGTCGACGCGAGGTTCGCGCGGAAGCTCTTGCGGTTCTTGGAAGAGTCGCTGAACCCCACCTTCGCTGCAGACCAAGTTACGCAGCTCGATGAAACCGCGTCGATCGGAAACCAGGAAGTCGACGTCGCGCGAGCAACGGAATTCGTCATGCTCGAGCGCAATGCGCGTCCCGCCTCCGAAAACTGCGGCGTGCTCGGCAAGTAGCGCACCGTTGAGCGCCGACAACAGACGAGCCACCCGCTGGTGCTCTGGTCGTCTAAACTCGAAGGATGCTGCCATGCTTACGAACTAGCGAGCGGATCAGCCTAAGCTCAGCCTCAGAAGGATCGGCCATCACGCCGATGTATCGCCAGCCGTCTTCGTAGCGTCGGAGCATTTGAAGTTCCGACAGCTCGCGCGGGGAGTTGTCGTACCAAGAGATCGCCTCCAAGAACGGCAGCTGCTCGGGGATTGTTCCGGCCACCGACCAAATGTAACATAGGCGCGCCCGTCAGCCCGACGTCCAGCCGAACGTCAGCAGTGCATCGAGACGGTGGGTGACGAAGCTTCGCGCATAGCGAGTATCGAGGCCGAGGCTGTAGTGCTTCGTGAATGGCCATTCGACGCCCGCGTGCAGCCCCAACAAGAGCACCAAGTCGACGGTCGCATCGTCCACCTGATAAAACGACCGTCGATGAGCTCGGGGCCGAACTCCAGACCGACGAACGGCACGACCGGCGCGACGGGGATCCGCAGGTCGGCTCCGATTTGGGCCGCGTGGGAAATTATCTCGCGACGAATCCCTTCGGGACGTTCCGAAATGTTTGATCCGAGGAGCGAACCGTCGGCGGCGCATCCGACATGGCTGCAGCATATCATTCAGTCAGCACCGCTCAGAGCGCGCGCTACACCGCCCGGTTGCCCGCATGAGAGTCGAGCACCTGCAGCGTGAAGCCTTCCGGGGCTG
>JAUIKB010000881.1 GCA_030430975.1 Polyangia bacterium | reverse complement strand
CCACGCCGATGTTGGCGACGGACGCCGGCGCCTTGTCCTTGGGTCGGGGCGGAGCCGGCGCGCCAGCGCCCAGGAGCGATGACTCATCGACGTCACCCGATGTGTCAGCCGAGGAGCCACCCGCAAGCGCGTCGAGTGAGAAAAGCACCGATGTGTCGTTCCGAGCGCCGGTCAGTGAAGTCTGCTCCGCCCGCGGTTCGGAAGCGCTGGTATCGACATGGGCGTCTTCGTCTTCGTCTTCGTCCGAGTCAGCCGGGCCCCCAGAAAAGTCCAAGCCGCCGGATCCAAACGGCGACTCGCCCTGAGGCTCGCGGCGCGCCGCAGCCCCGCCCGCTTGCAGCCCGATGGGTGTGCCGTCCGCCCCGCCCATCGCGAACGGTGACGCCTGCATACGCGTCACTTCGTCGTCGTCGCCATCGTCGTCAGGTTGGATCGGCTTGGGGTTTTCGGGGCGACTCTTTTGAATGAGCTGCTGGCTGATCGGGGCGTCCATCGCAACGGTGACGTCGTCGAAGCTGATGTCATCGGCACCTGACAGTTCGGCTGGCGGCGGCGCATCAGAGGTCGCATCGGCGGGCTCGTGCCAGTAGCCGCTGCTGGAGGGCTCTTCTTGCCGTTCGACGGCGAAAGGTGAGGGCTTGACCACCGTCGCGTCGTCAAACTTGTCTGGCGCGGGGACGATCGGCCCCGTTTCCGGTTTCGGAGCTGCCGCGGCGGGAGCAGCACCTGCCTGGATCTTGGCCCAGATATCGGGGATCTCCGCCGGCGTCAGCCAGTCGTCCATCCCTTCTTTCCAGATAAACGTCTCGTCGTCGATCGTTCCGCTCGCGTACGCCTCAGCCACTTCGTCGAGCGACATCTCGTAATGGTCGTCGTCGGTTACCGCGACGGTCCAAGGGCGCTCGATGCCGTCGTCGGCGCCGCGCGCGCCCATCGAGAAGCCGCCACTCGCACCGCCGGCAGACTGCATGCCGCCCAGCAGCGTTTGCTGCTTCGAAGGCAGGCGAGCCGCGCCGTCCGTGGCGCCGCCTCCGGGGGGCGTCACGCCGCCGGGCGCCGGCTGGAAGCCGCCCATCATGGTTTGCTTCACGACCGCCGAGCGCTTCCGCTTGGCCTTCGCCGGCGAGGGCTCTGCCGCCGCGGCGGCGCTGGGGGCGCCTATCTTGGGTGCGGTGGGCTCAGCCTTCGGAGCGCTGGCCGCGGGCCTCGGGGCTGCCGGCGTGGGTGCACTTGCCTGCGCAGGTCTTGGAGCGCTGGCCGCCGTCGCGGCGGGCTTTGACCCGCTTGGCTTTGCCGCGCTGGACTTCTTCGAGGCAGCTTCCGGCGCGGCCGCGGACTTCGCGCCCCCTCCGCCGAGCGCTCGGCCGTCGACTACGATCGGAGAACCGCAGCGTTTGCACTTGATTCGCACCTTTCGGCCGCGGACTTTGTCGTCCGGGACGGCGTACTTTGCGGGACAGTTGTCGCAGCCGACGTTCATGAAATTGCGGTTTGCGCCTCTACCTTAGATTTAACACGCGTTGGTTGCCGAACACCAGACTCCGCTCGCGGTCAGCGTAAGCGAGGGCTCACGAGATCAACAGCGGTCGGAGCGCTGAAGGCCGGGCCCCCCAATGGTGCAACCTTTGCGCAAGTTAGGACGTGAGGAAAGGTGCGCTTATTTGTAGAGTTCCTCAATGGCGCGCTTCCTTGACTTCATTAAGGACCGCTATTTTTCGGTGGATCCGCGGTGGCTCGGTGTTTTCCGAATCTGCTTCGGATTGTTGCTGACGGTCGATATCGGTCGGCGCTGGTACTACGCACGCGCGTTCTATTCCAACGACGGATTACTGCCGAATCACTTCTCGCTCTACGCTCCGATGGGGCGAAATGTGTTTTCGATTTACCATGCGTTTTCAACGTATGGCGAAATCAGCCTGGCATTCGCGCTGACTTTGGTTGTGATGCTGCTGTTTACGGTCGGCTACAAGACCAAACTGATGCATTTGCTCGCCGCTGTTTGCATCACAAGCGTCAACTCACGAAACATCATGGTCGAGAACGGCGGCACGATCGTCGTGTCGTTGCTCATGGTGTGGACGTTCTTCTTGCCGCTCGAGAGGCGCTTCTCTGTCGATGCCATTCGTAACTCGATGCGAGCCGTCAAGGAGCGGTCCGCCGCCGAGCTGAACGACCGCACGCTGACTCGACGAGACAACACACGGCTGGTCCGCATCGTCGTGTTCGGTCTGATCGTGCAATGGAGCGTGATCTACATTTTCAACGCGCAAACCAAGACCGGCGTGGGGTGGACGAGCGGTGAGGCCATTCACTATTTCTGGCACCAGGATCGGATAGCTACGTGGGTGTCAGTGCTGTCACGCGTGCACGTGCCGCCGTCGATATCCGTTTACATGACGAAGGGCGTACTGGCTGTCGAATGGGTCCTGGGGTTCATTCTACTGGTGCCGTTCATGCAGAAGTGGACGCGGCGCATAGCGATCCTGTTGGCGTTCGCTCTCCACGGCGGCATCGCGATCAGCTCCCGAATCGGTCCGTTTTCGTACGTGATGTCCATGTTCTTCCTGTTGCTGCTGTGCGAGGACGACTGGAAACTCGTGACGCGACCGTTCCGGCGCGCGTCGCTTATCAGGACGGTGATTTACGATGCAGACTGCGGGATCTGCTTGCTCACCTGTCGACTCCTCAAGCGCCTGGATATCTTTGAACGGCTGACCTTCGTTCAGAACGACGATGCCGGTTCGATCCCCGACGCAGTAGACGCCTCGCTGCTCGAGCGATCAGCGATCGTGGTGTTGCCGAACGGTCGATGGGTGACTCGGGAACGGGCGGTCTTCGAGATACTGCGAGCCCTGCCGCTCGGGATTCTTCTTGCGTGGCCGCTGATCGTGCCCGGAATAGCTCACGTCGCGCGATGGGCGTATTCAGCATTTGCACGCCGCCGACACAGGATCTCAGCGTGGCTTGGACTCGGCGCGTGCGGCGTCGCTCGCGTCGGCGGCGGTGGCGATGTCCGCATCGACGCGCGAGGGGACGACTTCGATCCCAGCGCGTCACCGATGCGCCGAGAGCTGCGGACGAGCTTCGGCATTGTGCGCGAGGGCTTCGGGCTGGTTGTCATACTGGTCATGTTCGGCCAGATTCTCCAGGACAATGCCTGGCTCCGTTCTCGGGTGCGAGTGGACCGGCCGGCCTGGATGCAGACCGCCGTGGACTACCCTCGGCTGTATCAGGGATGGCGTATGTTTGCTCCTGAGCCTCCGTTTGAGGACGGCCACATCGTCGTCGATGGCCGGACGCCAGATGGTCGCAAGCTAGATCCGCTGACCGGCGCAGAACCCGATTTCGA
>JAUIKB010000880.1 GCA_030430975.1 Polyangia bacterium | reverse complement strand
GTTGGACTACCCGCCTGAAATAGTCGAATAGCTCCGGCTGCGCCGAGAAATGTCCCGGCCACTGGTGCTCTGGCGCGAAGCTGTAGTTGTACAGGTGATTCGCCGAGTCCACCTGGCATCCCGGATAGGTGTTCTCGTACCACGTGCCGCCGATCTCGGGGCTTTTCTCCACCATGAGAAACGGAATACCCGCCTCGCGCAGACGCACCGCCGCCAGAATACCTGACATGCCGGCGCCGATGATCAGTACCTGAAAGTTGGCCGGTATGTTTGCGGCTGGAATCTGCACTCTGCGCCTGTCCTCGCCGAACAGGTTGAGTTCTTCGCGCATGTAGACCTGTTGTTCCGCGGGGACCGGCGAGCCGGTGACGTAGGCCATGGCTTCTTCAATCATGGCATCGGTTGGTGCAGTCAACGGCGGACAGCCAGCATCGCGGTAATTGCCAAGCAGTTGCCGGGCAAGCGCGCGCGCTTCGTTGCGCTGATCTTCCGTAAGACCGTCCTCTTCCTCGGCAAGCGGAATGACGACCGGCCTGACGGCGCCCCGCAGGTGCTCCGTCGAACCCGTGATGTGCATCATCGCCGCCATGAGGGCGGGAACATGAGCCTCTGACAACGCCAGCGATAGGGCTTCGTCATCCGCGTCCTGTAGGCCAGACCAATCGCTCAATGTTCCGTCTCCGCCGCTGAGAATACACAGCTTAAAGTTGCATCACTGGCTTCCCAACCGCGCTCTGCGGCGTTAGCAGCGACGCGTTCGAACGCCAGCTTTGACACGCCCGACTCGGTGCGCAGCCCGAGCGTGCGCAGAAATTCGATAAACCCCGGGGTAGGCGGGGCTTTACCACCGAACGCGGGATTGGCGATTGTCGACTACCAGGTCGTTCACAAACAGCGCGTGGGGCCGACGCAGTGGTACGTCGAATGCCACGCGACCCTGTGGAATGGTGTAGGTGCGCGGACGGAGGCCAGAGCTACGGTCTCGCGCCGATCGTCCAGCGTCCAGGTCGTTCCCGGCAAAGGCGCCTTGCGCTTCGCCCCGGTCGCGCGGAGAAGCCTTGCGCGATCGCTCAACACGTTTGCGATCGTGGTCGACAAGCCCGACCAATTCGACATTTCTCAGATTCGTTGGACATTTTCGGCTGCTGCGGCTGCTCCCATCGCCGACGCCGGGCCGCCTCAAACCGCCTCCGTCGGCTCTATCGTCATTCTGGACGGCAGCCGTTCCTCGGCCTCGGAAGGCGGCCCGCTGCAGTTCCGCCGTGAGATCGTGAGCCGCCCGCCTGGATCGTCCGCCAGTCTGGAGCAAGCGAATGAGGTCGCCGCCGCGTTACAACTCGACGCCCCAGGTGAATACGAAATTGCGCTGACCGTTAGCAATCGCGCTGGTTCCGACACTGCCATTGTCGCCCTCAGCACCACCAACTCGCCGCCCATCGCCGACGCGGGGCCGGGACAGACCGCCAGAATCGGATCCACCGTCCAACTCGACGGCAGTGGTTCGAGCGACCCCGACGGCGACACGATTTACTACTTTTGGCGAATCCTCTCCGCGCCATCGCTCAGCCGCACTCAACTGATGAACTTTCAAACGGCGTCGCCGAGCTTCGTGGTCGACACCGCTGGAACGTTCATCATCGAGCTTCAAGTGAGCGACGGCAAATCCGCAAGCCAGCGATCGACGGTTCGGATCGATACCGGTAACTCGCCGCCGGTGGCAAACGCAGGCAGCCCCCAGGTTGTGACGGTCGGTTCCATCGTCAGACTGCAGGGTAGCGGCTCGACCGACGTTGACGGCGACGCGCTTCAGTATTTCTGGACGTTGATCTACCGTCCGGCCGGCAGCACGGCGACGCTGAGTAACCGCTTTGCAGCCAACCCGTTCTTTGTGGCCGACAAGCCTGGGGACTATGTAGCCCAGCTGGTGGTCCGGGATGCGCTTGAGAGCAGCCAGCCCGCGACCGTCACGGTGAGTACGCAGACAGTACAGCCTCCGGTCGCGGACGCCGGGCCCGATCAAACCGTTCCAGTGGGTGCAACCGTCACGTTGAGCGGAAGCGGGGTCGATCCTAATAACCTTCCGTTGACGTTCGATTGGTCACTGATTTCTAAACCGGAGAACAGCACGGCTGTCCTGGCCAATCCATCGACCCCGAATCCTACATTTATCGCCGACATTCCGGGATCCTACGTAGCGCAACTCATCGTCCACAACCAGTATTTGCCGAGCAACCCGGCAACAGTGACGGTTACCACCGTCAACAGCCGTCCCGTCGCTGACCCGGGAGACGATCGAGTCGTCGATGTCGGCGCCAACGTAGTGTTGGACGGCAGCGGCTCGTCCGACAGCGACCTCGATCCGTTGACCTATTCCTGGTCCCTGATCACCCGTCCGGCTACCAGCACGGCGGCGTTGCTCGACGCTGAATCGGTTTCACCGAGCTTCGTGGCCGATTTGCCGGGCGACTATGTCGTCCAGTTGGTTGTCAGCGATCCGTATTCGAGCAGCGATCCGGCGACGGTGCTGATTACGGCGGATGCTCGACGGCTTACCTTATCACCCAACCCGTTGAATCTCACGCTCGGCGCTTCCCAAAATCTCACCGTCAGCATTGGCGCGCCAGCCGGGGTTGGCGGCCTGGCGGTCGCTCTGAACCTAGACGCAGCGGGCGTCGCGACGATGCCCGCACAAGTTGTGATTCCTGAAGGCCAAACCGCGGCCGCCGTCACGGTCACGCCGCTGGCCGTGGGCTCGATAAATCTGACGGCGTCAGCGGGCGGATATGCTCCGGACGTGGCGACCGTGAACGTAGGCGGCGGCACTCCGTCCTTGATCAACGTTCCGGCGACCACGCCACTCGGTCTGGGCGAAGTCGCGGCGTTCGCTGTAACGCTGAGCGTTCCAGCGCCCGCTGGCGGGCTGAGCGTGTCTCTCAGCAGCGGCAACCCAGCCATCGCGAGCATCGCGCCGGGGACGCTGACGATTCCCGCCGGCTCGACCCAGGCGGCCGCCAACCCGCAGGTTGTAGGCCAAAACCTGGGAACGACGACGATCAACGCGTCGGCCCCAGGGTATGTTTCGGGCGTGGGGGCGGTCGAAGTCGACGCCACGATCAACTTCCCCGTATCGTCCTCGACGATCGACAGTGCGAGGACGGTGGATTTCGCCCTCCAACTCTCCGGACCAGCGCCTGCCGGCGGGTTGTCGATTAATCTGAGCTCGAGCAACCCGAACGTCGCGACTGTGCCGACAACCGTTCAGTTCGCCCCGGGCGCGACGGTGGTGCAAGTGTCCGTAACGGCGCTGGCGAATGGCGCGGCGACGATTACCGCGAGCGCACCCAGGCTGGTCGCCGTCAC
>JAUIKB010000879.1 GCA_030430975.1 Polyangia bacterium | reverse complement strand
ATCGCGCCATATCTCAAGGACCTCATCGCGGCGTATCGCGAGTTGGGATTTTACGTCATCAAGCACACCGACGGCAACATCATGCCGATCATCGATTACCTGATCGACGCGAACCCACACGCGCTTCACTCGCTCGATCCGCAAGGCGGCGTCGACATGGCCGTCATGAAACGCGACTACGGCGACAAGGTCTGCCTGATCGGCAACGTGAACTGCGGCCTGATGCAGACGGGAACGGTGGAAGAGGCGCGAGAGTCGGCGAGCTACGCGCTACGTCACGGCATGCCCGGCGGCGGCTACATCTTTTCGACCAGCAACTGCATCTACACCGGCCTCCCCTTGGAGCGGTACCACCTCATCCACGACGTCTGGAAAGAAGAGGGCAATTACCCCGGGTAATAAATTCCCGGGGTATTTCGACCGGATTTGAAAGAGAGCCGAATTAAGACGCGGAGGAATCGGCCGCGATGGGCTTTTCCAGCGGTTCGGCAAGCGACTTCACGCTAGGGGATAGGCTGAGTCTCAGCGTCTCGGAGCGAGCTTACGAGGTGATCCGCTGCTTTGCCCTAGCGCAGTGTGAGGTTACCGAGCGTCCGGATCAGGTGTAGGTGAAGGTGGTAAGCGACTTTGATCCCCAGGAATGAGACGACGTAGGTGAAGTTAGGTAAGCGAGTCTGATCCCGAGGAATGAGACGGTGAGATTGTTTCAACAAAGAAACAGTCGAGCGCCCAGGATGTCGCGCCCGCTCGCCAGACGGATCGGTCCGCTCGCTCGTTCCCGAGACGCTTCCGTTCGTTTCCTGCTGTCGCGGTTACGCCGCGTCGTCGAGTCTGACGACGGGCAAGTAAGGCTGCCCCTCGAAGCGGTCGACCACGAGTCGCAACCGCTTCACCGGACAGACGACCGAGGCGGCGCCAAGCACCGCCCCGGCCGCACACCATCAGTCGACAGCCAGCGCCGCCCGCACAGCGCGCAACACGCCATCGAGCCCGCGTTCAACATCCCGATTCGAAAAACCGCAAGACGCGCCAGCCAGCACGTCCCAGCGCGTGGTCCCGCCGACGGTCCGCCGCCCCGCGGCGGTCGTGCCAAGAGCCATCGATTTCAATGATGAGCCGAGCCGACAGGACGCAGAAGTCGGTGATGAAATTCCCGACAGGATATTGCCGACGGAATTGGACGCCGAGCCGCCGCGCCCGGACCGCCCGCCAGAACGCGGATTCAGCAGGGGAAGGCAACCCGCGCATCAGATGTGCGCGAGTGCGCAAGAGAGCCCGACGGTTGCGACGATGATTGAGTTCGTAGTTCGACATAACGTGTTCCTTTCGCCGGGGGATGACCCGGCGAAGGACTCACGCGCAGATCGTGTGACAACCGCTGCTGCCGCTCGTTGTCTGACGATACGGAGGTTGGCGCGCGATGTGCGCGACACCCGAGAAGGGTCAGCACACGGCGAAAGGATGTGCGACTGACCGACGGTGAGCGTCCGATGGACGCGGCTAGCGACTTTGCTCAACTCTGAGCGTTCGTTCTTTGAAAACCTAAGCCTGACCGATCGGAAAAAGTGCTGTCGGATCAGCGGTAGCGCGCGCCGAGCCAAGGTTGCTCGACTATGAGCACCGCCACCCACCGAACGCCCGCCTGATACCGCACGTCGCGTCCGCTCACCGAACGACGCCGCCCGGGCCCCCACCATCCGCGCGAGGGTCGCGGGACAACTGAGTTTTCTTAGGTCGCTTCAAGCTTCCGACGGTTGGCACGGACCGGAGCCCGGATAAGGAGGGGGCAGGCCGCCGGCGCGAGTGACGCCAGTAAAGTTTACCCCAACGTAAAATACGACGCGCCGCCGGACCGGGGCGCGGCAGCATCAATTGAGGTAGGTCTTCAGTATTTCGGTAAGCGGTTTTTGAATCCGTTGCTTGGGCGATGGGTGAGTGCTGATCCGTTGGGGGTGCATGATCCAGTCCGGCCGGCAGACGAACGGTATGGCGGTCAACTGACGACCGATCTGAATCTCTACGCATACGTGCGAGGGCAGGTCCTCCGGGCGATCGACGCGCTGGGCTTGCAGGATGTTCCGCCAGCGTATGGCCGCCCTTCCCGTCCTTTGACGAAGAAGGAGGAGCGCTTGCGCATGAAGCGCATCCAGGAAGCGTCAACGCGGCGCAGCCGGTTGCGCTGGCTTCAGAGTGCGGCCGTACTGGCGGTTGGCGTCGTCGTATATGCCAAGACCAGGCGTCCGGGCCCGCTGCGGGCAGCGTGGGATAAGGCGCCCGGGCGAAGGGAAGCGGAACGCTTCGCTCGGCGGACGGGACGGCGTGTCAAGCGGCTTGCCAAGAAGGCCAGCAGAAAGGCGCGCAGATGGATCAAGCCGCCAAAGCAGGCGCCATCCGGCCGTGGTGTCTGGGACCTGGGTAACCAGGCGCGTGGACTCGAGATTGAGCGAAGGTTGGGTGGCAATCTGCCGAAGAACTTTCCGACTATTGATCGCTGGGAGGGGGACACGGGAACAGGCATTAGTATCAAGTCAGTCGACTTGGCTGCGAAGACGTACCAGTCGGAGTCGAAGCTGCGCTCGCTCTTGTACAAGTACATCAACCAGCTCTACGATTGGAGAGGGAGCTCCCGCAAAAACGTAAGGATCGAGGCGGAGGACATACAGCGCAAGGTGCTCCACGTTGCTTTCTCGACCGACGCTCCTACCGAAGCGCAAACTAGAGCGATCAACGACGCGATCGAATACGCAAAGGGCGCCGGCATTGAGTTTAGGAAAGACACTATTAAGAGATGAAACATCGACGACTGGTTGAGGTGTGGTTCCGTGCGGGGCGCGTGTTCGTTAACCCTGTCACTGTTACGACACAGGCCTTCCGAGTTTCGGCGGCACCGTTTGTTGAGGTGACCAACCAACCTTTGGTACTAGGCAGGGCAGTCAAGCAGGCGGATATCGACCGTCCCGAGTCAGTTCCACACCCCGAGAACTGGGATGACTTAGGGGCCCAGCTGCATGAGCTAGTAGGGGTGAAGTCAGACCGAGAGTTTATGCGCGGGATGGTGCAGGTTGTGGTCGAGTTCCTAGGCGACCGCTGTCGCGTACGCAAGTGGGATAGAGAGGGAGCTGGCTTGGCACCAGTGGGAGAATGGCGTGAGTTCGCAGGAGACTGTTCGGATGCCGAGCTTGGCAGGCTCGTGCTGAGTGCACTTGACGATGGCAGCTAGACCTCTGTGAAGTAGTAAAGCTGTAGGTGATAGGTATATCCGTCAAGCGACCTTTTGCTGAACAAAATGAAAAAGATTCAAAAGATCAACATGGTAACTAGTCGAGGCGCGGTCCGGTCGCGTTTCGATTCCGGGCGCACG
>JAUIKB010000878.1 GCA_030430975.1 Polyangia bacterium | reverse complement strand
AAGACCGACCCGCCGAAGACCGACCCGCCGAAGACCGACCCGCCAAAGACCGACCCGCCGAAGACCGACCCGCCGAAGACCGACCCGCCAAAGACCGACCCGCCAAAGACCGACCCGCCAAAGACTCCGCCGGCTCGACCAGTGCCCACCGGTACGAACAAGACGCCCGTCGGAGGACGACGCCGACCAGGTCGCGGCTAGGCGGTTCTGCTACTCGACGGCCGAAAAGACAGCTCGAACCACTGGTCCGGTTCTGGTCTTACGGCGGGCCAGCGCAGCTGGTGTGCCCGCAAACACGACCCGCCCTCCGTCGCGCCCGCCACCAGGCCCCAGCTCGACCACGTGATCAGCGAACGCGATCACGTCGGGATGGTGTTCCACCACCACCAGCGTGTCACCACGCTCAACTAGGCGACCCAGCACAGCGATCAGCTTCCCCACATCCGACTGATGAAGACCCGTCGTCGGCTCGTCCAATACATAGAGCGTCGGTTCGTGGCGCGCACCCGCCGTGAGTTCGGCCGACAGCTTCAGCCGCTGCGCCTCACCGCCCGACAGCGTATGCGATCCCTGACCGAGCCGAATGTACCCAGCCCCCAGCTCGACCAAGGTCTGAAGCGGTCGAGCGATGCGCGGATGATGCTCGAACAGTTGGGTCGCCGATTCACAAGACATCTGAAGGACGTCGCCGATCGAATGACCCCGAAACTGAATCGCTAGGGTGCGTGACCCAAATCGCATCGCGTCGCACGCCGGACACGGGTTCACGACATCCGGTAGGAAGCTCATCTCGTGCGTGACGAAACCGAATCCGGAACAGACTTCGCACCGGCCACCCGACTTCGCGTTGAACGAGAAGTGGCTCGGCCCAAAGCCTTCGACCTTCGCCTGCGGGAGCGCCGCGAAGACCTTTCTAATCTCGGAGAAGACGCCCAGGAACGTCGCCGGCGTAGAGCGCGGGGTGCGACCGATCGGTGACTGATCCACCGCGAGCGCTCGGCGAATCGGCTCGGTCCCTGCAAGCGCCGTATGGTCGCCGGGACGGTCGCTCTTGAGGCCGAGCGCCGACCGGACCGCAGGTAACAACACGGAGCGCACAAGTGTGCTCTTGCCGGAGCCGCTCACGCCCGCCACCACGTTCAAGCGTGCAATCGGAAACTCCACATCGACAGACCGCAGGTTGTGTTCACTCACACCAGTCAGCGCAATGAGCGGGACACTTTTTCCGACAGGCAATGATTCACGCGGACTCCGACGACGTCGAAACGCAACCGCCGTTGGCCCCTGCGCCGAGGCTAAGACGGCCTTAGGTGAACCGCTAGCCACTACCTCGCCGCCATGTTCCCCACCCGTCGGTCCAAGATCGATCAGATGGTCCGCGGCCCGAATCGTGTCCGCATCGTGCTCAACGATCAGTACCGTGGAGCCGATATTGACCAACGCCCGGAGACTCGTCAGCAGCCGATGGGTATCGGATGGGTGTAAACCGATGGTCGGCTCATCGAGCACGTAGAGCGCACCCGTGAGCCCGCACCCGAGCTGTGCGGACAGTCGGAGGCGCTGCATTTCGCCGCCGGAGAGCGTGCGCGCCGGCCGGCTCAACTGAAGATAGTCTAGCCCGACGTCCGACAAGAAGCTGAGCCGACGACAAAGTTCAGTAAAGATCGGTTCGCCCACCGGCTTGGCGTCGCTCGGGAGTCGGACCTTCGCGGCCCAGCGCCGAAGCGCCGCGACGTCCATCGCCTGGAGCTCACCGTAGCGAACCCCTGCAAACCGAACGGAGCGCGGCACACGGGCCAACCGCTGCCCGCCGCAGTCGCGACAGCGCCGCTCACCGACGATGCCTTCACCGTCGCAGGTTTCACACTTCCCCTGCCGGGTGTTGAAGGAGAAGTAACGTGGGTCGAGGGACGGCGCCGTGATGCCACACGTCGAACAGCTTCCCGCCACAGACAGCAGCTGCTCTTTGCCGTTGGCCGTACGCAGCTTGACCGTTCCACTTCCCCAGCGAACTGCCCGTTCGATATCAGCATCGGTGTGCGCTTTGCCCGGCGCGAGCTGACCCATGATGAGGTCGATGGTGTGTTCGCGTGAACGGGCCAGCTTGGGTGGGTTGTCGGTATCGACGCGTTCACCATCGCACCACGCAAGCGCCACGCCGCCGCGAGCAGCCGCATTGAACACGTCCAGGTGCAGCCCCTTACGCGCCCGGATGCGTGGGGCGAGCAACTCGACGCGCGACCGCACACGACGAATCTCGACGGCTATGTCGGCGACGGTCATCCGCGCCAGCGGCACGTCGTGATCGGGACAATGGGCCACGCCCAATTTGGCAAAGAGCAACCGGAGGTAGTGCGCGACCTCGGTTACGGTCGCGACCGTTGAGCGCCCGCCAGCGCGCGCCGTACGCTGCTCCAGCGCGATCGACGGCGGGATACCCGCGACGCTTTCGACCACAGGTCGGCGCATGACGGGCAAGAACTGCCGCGCATAGGGCGTGAGGGTCTCCAGAAAGCGGCGCTGCCCCTCTGCGAAGATCACGTCGAACGCCAGACTGCTCTTGCCGGAACCGCTGGGGCCCGTCACGACCGTGAGAGCGCCGTGAGGCACATCGACATCCACTCGTTTGAGGTTGTGCTCAGCGGCCTTGCGAACGCGAACCGCCGCCGAAACAGGACGATGCCCGGGGCGTTTGCGCCGCGGCGCTGCACTCTCCGCGCGCAGCATCGCGCGGCCCGTAGCGGTGTCAGTGGTTCGGATCGTCGCCGGCGTACCGGTCGCTACGACCTGACCGCCACGTTCGCCAGCACCTGGCCCCATTTCGATCACCCAGTCGGCGCGCGCGATGAGCGAGAGGTCGTGCTCAACGACGACCACGCTGCCGCCCGCCCGGCAGATCATGTGCGCGCATTCGAGAACCCGGTCGATCTCATCGGCATGGAGACCGGCGCTCGGCTCATCGAGCACCAGCAGGGTGCCCTTGTGACGACCGGTCAACGCGCGGGCCAACTTGAGGCGCTGCGCCTCGCCGCCGGACAGCGTCGACAGCGACTGACCGAGCTGCAAATAGCCAAGGCCTAAGCGCGACAGCGGCCCGAGCGTTCGAAGGATTTCTGCGTCTCCACGAAAGTGCTCCAGCGCGTCGGCTGCGGTGAGTTCCAAAACGTCGGCGATCGAAAGCCCGCGATAGGTCACCGAGAGCACGTGTTGCTGAAATCGCCGACCGCCACAGCTCGCGCAAGGAACGACTACGTCGGCCAGGAACTGCATCTCGATCGTCTCGGCGCCTTCACCGCGACACGCCTCGCAACGCCCACCGTCAACGTTGAACGAGAACGCCGACGCTGTGAGCCCGTGCAGC
>JAUIKB010000877.1 GCA_030430975.1 Polyangia bacterium | reverse complement strand
CGGCCCATTCCTCGTGTTCGCGGTTTTGGAGTACATGCTGTTCGGTGAACCCTTGGTGAAGAACTATCTAGCTGTTCTGCAATGAGTTGCCGACTGTCGACCGTCTTGAGCGGCGCCATCCTCGCCTTGAGCGCAGCCTCCTGCGGCGAGCGCCTGCGCGTCGCGCCGCGAACTTCGCAGCAAGTGGATATCAGCGATAAAACGCTCGTCGACTTTCCGCCTCCACCAGCCGCCGTCGAAGCAGTGCCACCCGATCCAGGTCCCCCTTGCGTGTGGGTGGACGGACACTATCGCTTCATAGCGGGACGCTGGCAGTGGGCGGACGGCGGCTGGTTTGTGCCGCCGCCGAACTGCGCCTACGCGCCGCCCCAAATGGCCTGGATCCCAGAAGGCAACGTCGGCGCGCTATACTTCCAACCGGGGCGGTGGCTTCCGACCACTACAAAGACCGGTCGCGATGGCAAGGCGTGGGTGTGCGCAGCACCGCGACGCTGCCGGGCGACGACCGCGCGTCTCGGGGGCTGGGCGGATCAGGTCAAGACGCGGCGTACCAATTAGGCTAGGCCGTCAGCCATGGTCGCTGAACACATCTTTCGCGAGTACGACATTCGGGGAGTCGCCGACCGCGATCTTACGGATGATACAGTCCGCCGCATCGGCCGCAGCCTAGCGGCGATGCTCGGTGACACCCTGAAGCGCCCGCCGACGATCGTGGTGGGGCGCGACTGTCGGCGGTCGGGACCGCGACTTTTCAGCGCGTTGATATCTGGGCTCACTGCGGGGGGCACGCAGGTCATCGACGTCGGCGTAGGACCGACTCCGCTCGTGTACTTTGGCGCCCACCACGTCGATGCGGACGGGGCGGTAATGATCACCGGCAGCCACAACCCGGGCGACGAAAACGGGTTCAAGATCATGCGCGGCAAAGGCCCGTTCTTCGGCGACGACATCCGTCAACTGTTCGAACTCGTCCAGGCCGACCAGCCTGCTGAGCAGCCTGGCGGGTCGATCCAAACGGTGACCATCACCGACGAGTACATCGACAAGATGCGCAGCAGTATCACCCTCGGCGACCACGTGCCGAAGCTCGTCGTGGACGCGGGGAACGGAGCTGCTGGTCCGCTTGGACTGCGTGCGCTGCGCGCTATCGGGCTCGATCCGATCGGCCTTTTCTGTGACATGAACGGTGACTTCCCCAATCACCATCCGGACCCGACCGTTCCAGAGAATCTCGTTACGCTGATCGAGACCGTCAAGCGGGAGCAGGCCAGGGTCGGCATCGCGTTCGACGGCGACGGCGATCGCATGGGCGTAGTCGACCGCAACGGCGACATGGTCTTCGGCGATCGGCTCTTGGCGCTGTTCGCGCGACATGTTCTGGTCGACCATCCGGGCGCGGCCGTCATCGGCGAAGTGAAATGTTCGCAAGCGATGTACGACGACATCCAACGCCACGGCGGTCGTCCTATCATGTGGAAGACCGGCCACTCGCTAATCAAGCGAAAGATGAAAGACGAGCATGCCGTCCTCGCAGGAGAAATGAGCGGCCATTTTTTCTTCGCTGATAAATACCTCGGCTTCGATGACGGCATCTATGCGGCACTTCGCATCGCCGAAATCATCAGCAAGACAGAGAGCACCGTGGGCGAACTGCTCGCGGACCTACCGACAGGGTTTGCCACGCCCGAAATTCGCGCTGACTGCGCTGACGACAAGAAGTTCGATGTCGTGAAGCGAGTCACTCAGGCGCTCTCTGGCCGCGGCGAAGTGACGACCATCGACGGTGTTCGTGTCACGTTCGACGACGGAGCCTGGGCCTTAGTGCGCGCTTCCAATACCGGACCGGTCGTGGTGCTGCGCTTCGAAGCGCCCACAGAAGAGCGACTCACGAGCATCCGCGCGCTCGTCGAAGGCGTACTCGCGGAGGCAAAAACAGCGGCTGGAGTACACGATTGAGCGCACCTGCGGCTACGAACCAGGGGTGGACCGTCCAGACCGTCCTACGATGGGCGACAGACGACTTCACGAAGCGCGATTTCGATGCACCGCGTCTCGACGCAGAGTTGCTCTTGTCGCACGTGCTCAAGCTAGATCGGGTTCGACTCATTCTGGACGCGGCACGCCCGTTGGACGCCGCGGAACTCACCCGTTTTCGGGCGCTTATTCAGCGCCGCCGCAACCACGAGCCGATCGCATACATCCTCGGCGAACGTGAGTTCTTCGGGCTACGATTTCGAACCGGCGCTGGCGTCCTGGTACCCCGACCGGACAGCGAGTGCCTGGTCGAGATCGCTTTGAAGCGTACGCGACCGCGAGACCTGTTCGGGCGCGCGCTCGATCTGTGCACCGGCTCGGGCTGCATCGGTATCGCCTTCGCGCGTCAGCGACCCACGTGGCGCATGACGCTGACCGACAGCAGCCAGTCAGCGTTGACGTGCGCTGCGCACAACACGGTCAGTCTGGGCGCTGCGTTTCAGGTAACGATACTAGACGGCGACCTCTTCGAGGCGGTCGGCCCTTCGCGTTTCGAACTGATCACGGCCAATCCGCCTTACATCGCGAGCGCCGACATCGGAGGCCTCCAGCCCGACGTTCGTGATCACGAGCCGCGCGTCGCGCTCGACGGCGGACCCGACGGATTGTCGATCATCCGGCGCATCGTCGAAGAGGCCCCATCGCACCTCGTCGCCGGCGGCGTCCTGGCGCTGGAGATCGGCTTCGATCAAGGCGAAGCCGTGCGCGCGCTATTCAGCGAGCGCGGCTTCGACGATATTTGGCTCGACCAAGACTACGCCGGCCGGGATCGAGTCGTTAGCGGCGTGTTACCGACTGGCTAGGCTACGGCCCGCCGTGCCAGACGAAGCGTACGCCCAGCTGGACCGTGTCGCGCTCGAGCGTCTCGCTGAACATGTGCCGATACTCGAGGTTCGGGCCTAAGGAGAAGCCACTGCCGAGCCGAACGCCATCGTAGAACACGCCGGCTCCCACGAAACTCATCGCGCCACCATCGGCCTGGTCGTCGTCACCGCGAGTGATCGTGACTCCACCGATCCCGACGTCCGCCGAGAGCCCTAGATCCTCAAACGCGCCGCCGTTGGCAAACAGCGGAAATGCGTCGACATGAAGCTTAAATGCACCGCCAGAGGCATCGAAGTCGTTTCCCGAGATCGTCCCGCCTTCGATACCTAGTCCGAAGATAAACCAGTCTTGGAGGGCTGCGCCGACCCAGAAACCGCCTCCGGTGCCGACCGCCAGCCCGGTGTCCGCTTCGAAGCGCGGATTGTCGATCTTCTCGATCTCGTTCGGATATCCGATCGCTCGGCCGACAAACAGGCCGCTGGTGGCACCGATCGTGAAGTCCGAGCG
>JAUIKB010000017.1 GCA_030430975.1 Polyangia bacterium | reverse complement strand
GCGGTGAGGGACACAACCTTCAGGAACATAGCGTCGTGTTGATTCGCGGTGGCCGTGTGAAGGATCTTCCCGGTGTTCGGTATCACGTGGTCCGCGGCACGCTCGACGCGTCGGGCGCGATCGGACCGAGCAGCACCAACAAGGCGAGCCGCAACCGCAAGCGCTCCAAGTACGGCGTCAAGCGTCCCAAGGCCTGAGGTTAGAGAAAAGTCATGTCACGTCGTCGCGAAGTTCCGAAGCGGAAAATCATTCCGGACCCCAAGTACAACGACAAGCTCGTTGCGAAGTTCATGAACGCCATCATGCTCGACGGTAAGAAGTCGACCGCTGAGGGCATCGTATACGGAGCGTTCGATATCATCGAATCGCGGTTCAAGGAGAACCCGGTCGATGTGTTCCGCAAGGCGCTCGATAACGTGAAGCCCCGCTTGGAGGTCAAGAGCCGCCGTGTAGGTGGCGCCACCTACCAGGTCCCGGTGGAGGTCCGCCCGGAGCGTCGTGTGGCCCTCGGCATGCGCTGGCTCGTTCAGTATTCGCGAGGCCGCGGCGAAAAGACGATGCGCGAGCGACTGGCTGCCGAGTTCATCGACGCTAGCCAGATGCGTGGCGGCGCGGTGAAGAAGAAGGACGACACCCACAAGATGGCCGACGCCAATAAGGCGTTTGCGCACTACCGCTGGTAGGCGCCCCGCCAACCCCAAACTCTCTCTGGAGCTTTCTAGTAGCGACAATGTTTCTCACCACATAAGGATCGGGTTGCGAGTTTTCCGCGCAAGCGGACCCGACAGCGGAGACTAGTCCTCCGGAACGTCGCACCCCGAACCCCTTCCAGGCGCTCACGACCTTCCAAAATTGGGGGAGGTCAGCTTGGAGGGGGTTTCGTACGTAAAGCCCCCAAGCACCGAGAACAGCCCGACTTTCACGCCCCCTGAACCGTCATGCCCCGCGAGTATCCCCTCGAGAAGACCCGAAACATCGGGATCATGGCGCATATCGACGCCGGCAAGACGACGTGCACGGAGCGTATTCTTTTCTATACGGGTATCAACTACAAGATCGGCGAGGTCCACGAAGGCTCGGCCACGATGGACTGGATGGAGCAGGAACAAGAGCGGGGCATCACGATCACGAGCGCCGCGACGAACTGCTTCTGGAAACCTGAGATCGGACCCAACACCGACGTTGGCCACCGCATCAACATCATCGACACGCCGGGCCACGTCGACTTCACCATCGAGGTGGAGCGATCGCTGCGCGTTCTCGACGGTGCGGTTGCGGTTTTCGACGGGGGTAACGGCGTCGAGCCCCAAAGTGAAACCGTTTGGCGTCAGGCCGATCGCTACAGCGTTCCGCGCATCTGCTTCATCAATAAGATGGACAAGCTCGGTGCCGACTTCCAGATGAATCTGGATTCGATCAAGGAGCGCCTTGGCGCCACGGCGGTTCCGATTCAGTGGCCGGTTGGCGAAGCAGAAGAGCATCGCGGCATGGTCGATCTGATCCGGATGAAGGCGGCCGTGTTCGACGACGAATCGCTTGGCGCGAAGTATCACTGGGAAGACATCCCGGCGGATCTGGCTGACAAGTGCGCCGAGCTACGCGAGCAGATGATCGAAGCGTGCGCCGATGCTGACGATGCCATCATGGAGAAGTTCCTGGAGAGCGGCACCGAGTCCGTCACCGAAGAGGAAATCCACCGGGCGCTTCGCAAAGGCACGATCGACCACAAGTTCGTACCGGTACTTTGCGGTTCGGCATTCAAGAACAAGGGTGTCCAGCCGCTGCTGGACGCGGTCGTGAACTACCTGCCGTCACCGCTGGATGTCCCGCCGATCGAAGGCGTCGACCCCAAAGACGAAAGCAAGAAGCTGACGCGCGCCGCTTCAGACGACGAGCCGTTTGCGGCGCTGGCTTTCAAGATCGCGAATGACCCGTTCGTTGGAAACCTGACCTATTTCCGCGTTTACTCCGGAACGATGTCCAGCGGCGCGTCGGTGCTCAACGCAGCCCGCGGCAAGAAGGATCGCTTGGGCCGAATTCTGCGCATGCACTCCAACAAGCGTGAGGAGCTCAAGATCTGCCGCGCGGGAAACATCTACGCCGGCGTGGGGCTGCGCGACATCCGCACGGGCGACACCCTGTGCGATGCGAAGGCTCCGATCGTGCTCGAGCGCATGACATTCCCGGATCCGGTTATCTCGATCGCCATCGAGCCGAAGACGCAGGCGGACATCGACAAGCTCGGGCTCAGTCTGCAGAAGCTGGCGCTGGAAGACCCATCGTTCCGCACGTTCACGAACGAGGAAACCGGACAGACGATCATCGCCGGCATGGGCGAGCTCCACTTAGAGATCATCGTCGACCGACTACGCCGGGAGTTCAAAGTCGAGGCCAATGTCGGCAAGCCTGAAGTTTCGTATCGAGAGGCGATCAGTCAGACGGTCGAAGCCGAGACCAAGTTCGTCCGACAGTCCGGTGGTCACGGTCAATACGGCCACGTGAAAATCGAGATGCGGCCGCTCGAGCGCGGTACCGGTTTCGTATTCGAGAACGCGATCGTCGGTGGCGTCATCCCGAAGGAGTTCATCCCGTCGGTCGAGAAGGGCGCGAAGGAGGCGGCGGATCGCGGCTGCATCGCGGGCTATCAGCTCGTCGACGTTGCGGTGAAGCTGATCGACGGGAGTTTTCACGAGGTCGACTCGAGTGGTCCGGCGTTTGAGGTTGCGGCGTCGATGGCGTTTCAAGACGGTGCCAAACGCGCTGGCGCACATATTCTCGAACCAGTCATGAGCGTCGAGGTAGTCACCCCCGACAACAACATGGGCGACGTGATCGGTGACCTGAACGCGCGTCGCGGCAAGGTCCTCGGCATGAACCAGCGCGGCGTGAATACGCAGATCATCTCCGCAGAGGTGCCGCTCGCCACGATGTTCGGCTATGCGACCGACCTGCGTAGCAAGACTCAAGGTCGCGCGACGTACTCGATGCAGTTCGCAAACTACGAGCCCGTGCCGAGCACGGTGCAGGAAGAAATCGTCGCCCGAGTAAGGGGCGTCTAACCAACACCCCAAAGTTCAAGATCGAATAATAACCAACAAGATTTCGCATTCCGTGAATGCACTGACGAGGAAAAGCCATGGCTAAGGAAAAGTTCGTACGCACTAAACCCCACGTTAACGTCGGCACAATCGGTCACATCGACCACGGCAAGACCACGCTGACCGCTGCCCTCCTGAAGGTTCAGGAGAAGGGTGGCATGGCGCAGTCGATCAATTATTCGGACATCGCCAAGGGCGGCATCGTGCGTGACGACACGAAGACGGTGACGATCGCGGTGAGCCACGTGGAGTACGAGAGCGACACGCGGCACTACGCGCACGTCGACTGCCCGGGCCACGCTGACTACATCAAGAACATGATCACGGGCGCCGCGCAGATGGACGGTGCGATCCTGGTTGTGAGCGCGCTGGACAGCGTGATGCCGCAGACGCGCGAACACGTTCTTCTGGCGCGTCAGGTGGGTCTGAACCACATCGTGGTGTTCCTGAACAAGTGCGACGCTGTCGAGGACGAAGAGATGCTGGAGCTTGTGGAGATGGAAGTCCGCGAGCTTCTGTCGAAGTACAAGTTCGACGGTGACAACGCGAAGGTCGTGCAGGGCGCCGCTCTGCCGGCGCTCAACGGCGAAGAGAAGTGGGAGAAGACGGTTCAGGAGCTGGTGGCAGCGCTGGACAGCGAGATCCCAGAGCCGGAGCGTGATGTGGACAAGCCGTTCTTGATGGCGATCGAGGACGTGTTCTCGATCAAGGGCCGCGGCACGGTAGCGACGGGCCGGATCGAGCGTGGGGTAGTGAAGGTCAACGAAGAGGTTGAGATCATCGGCTTCGCGGACACGAAAAAGACGGTCGTTACGGGCGTGGAGATGTTCCGCAAGCAGTTGGACCAGGGCCAGGCAGGGGACAACGTAGGTTGCCTGCTTCGCGGCGTTGACAAGGACGAGATCGAGCGCGGTCAGGTCTTGGCGAAGCCGGGCAGCATCACGCCGCACACGAAGTTCGTGGGCGAGGTGTACGTGCTTAAGAAGGAAGAGGGCGGTCGTCACACACCGTTCTTCACGAACTACCGGCCGCAGTTCTACATCCGGACGACGGATGTGACGGGTTCGTGCCACTTGCCCGACGGCGTGAAGATGGTCATGCCTGGTGACAACATCACGATGGACATCGAGCTGATCACGGGCGTTGCCCTAGAGGAGCAGATGCGCTTCGCCATTCGCGAGGGCGGTAAGACCGTCGGCGCCGGCGTCGTTACCAAGATCGTTGAGTAATCTAGATGGCTGATACAACCAAAATTCGCATCCGACTGAAGGCTTTCGATCATCAACTGCTCGACAAGTCGACGTCGGACATCGTCGAAACTGCGCGTCGCACCGGTGCACGCGTTGCTGGGCCGATCCCGCTGCCCACCTCGATTCGCCGCTACACGGTGTTGCGTGGACCCCACGTCGACAAGAAGAGCCGTGAGCAGTTCGAAATCCGCACCCATAAGCGAGTGATCGACATTCTCGATCCCACCCCACAAACGCTGGACGCGCTCATGAAGCTCGACCTGTCGGCAGGCGTCGACGTCGAGATCAAGAGCTGAGGCTACTGCCGCTAGATTAGGAGGCCTTCACATGAAGGTAGACGTTTACAATTTGAAGCGCGAGAAGGTCGGTGAACTCGATCTTGCAGACGAGGTGTTCGGCGCGGATGTCAAAGAGCATCTGATCCACGAAGTGGTGACGTCGCAACTCGCATCGAAGCGCGCGGGAACGCGCGCAGCCAAGGAGCGCGCCGCCGTTCGCGGTTCGTCCAAGAAGCTATTCAAGCAGAAGGGCACCGGTCGTGCGCGACACGGGTCGGCGCGCGCGCCGATCTTTGTCGGTGGCGGCCGCGCTCATCCGCCCAAGCCGCAGGACTGGAGTCATCGACCCCCGCGTCGCGTTCGTGCGTCGGCGCTGAAGTCGGCGCTCAGCCTGCTCACGAAAGAAGGCCGGCTGACGGTCGTCGACAAGATCGAGCTCGAGGCTGCCAAGACCAAGTTGCTCGCCGGTGTTCTGGATGCTCTCAAGGCGTCCAATAAGACGCTGGTGGTCGATGGGAAAGACAACGACAGTCTGCGCCTCTCGATTCGCAACATGTCGAGCAACGCGTTCCTGCCGCCGGAAGGTGTCAACGTGTACGACCTGCTTCGACACGATCATCTGATCATGTCCAAAGACGCAGCCAAGGCCCTCGAAGCCCGCTGCATGGGGAGCAACTCATGAACCTCACTCCAGAGCAGATCATCAAACGACCGATCGCGCTGACCGAGAAAGCGGCCCGACTCCGCGAGGACAACCAGGTTGTCTTCGAGGTTTCACCTCTCGCTAACAAGATCCAGATCCGCGAGGCGGTCGAGTCGATGTTTGACGTCAAAGTGACCGACGTGAACACGCTCATCCAGCGCGGCAAGGTCAAGCGCATGGGCCGGCGGCTTGCAAAGCGCCACAACTGGAAGAAAGCCATCGTGACCCTCCGCGAGGGTGATGACATCCAGTTCTTCGACGAAACCGACGACGATGATGCCGACGAGGCGGAATCGAGCGAGGAATAACAGCCATGGGTATTCGCAAAACCAAGCCGACTTCGGCCGGACGCCGCTTCTATTCGGTGAACGACTTTGCCGACATCACGACGGATAAGCCGAACAAGAAGCTGATCGAGAAGCAGAACAAGAGTGGTGGCCGCAACAATAACGGCCGCATCACCACCCGTTTTCGTGGCGGCGGACACAAGCGGCGCTATCGCGTCATCGATTGGAAGCGTAACAAGATCGGCGTGCCGGCTCGCGTTGCGCAGATCGAATACGATCCGAACCGCACCGCCTGGATCGCGCTCCTTCACTACGTGGACGGCGAGAAGCGCTACATCCTCGCGCCAGCAGGCCTGAAGAAGGGCGACACCATCATCTCGAGCAAGAACGCCGATATCCGTCCCGGAAACTGCCTACGTCTGCAGGACATTCCGGTCGGCACGGCGATTCACAATCTTGAGATGCGCAAGGGCAAGGGAGCCCAGCTGGTTCGCTCTGCTGGTGGCTCAGCGCAGCTGATGGCAAAAGACGGCGCGTACGCGCAGGTCAAGCTGCCCAGCGGTGAGGTTCGCCGTATTCACATCGAATGCCGTGCAACCGTCGGCAGCGTGTCGAACGCCGAGCACCAGCACGTTGTGCTAGGCAAGGCCGGACGCAAGCGCTGGCTCGGCAAGCGTCCGCACAATCGCGGCGTGACGATGAACCCGGTCGATCATCCGATGGGTGGTGGCGAGGGTCGTACCAGCGGTGGCCGCCAGCCGTGCTCGCCGTGGGGCCAGCTAGCCAAGGGCCTCAAGACCCGCAACAACAAACGTACAGACAACATGATTGTTAAGCATCGGAGAGCGAAGTAATGCCGCGCAGCATTAAGAAAGGACCGTTCGTAGACGGTCACCTCATGAAGAAAATCGAAGACGCCATCAAGGCGGGCTCGAAGAAGGTCATCAAGACGTGGTCGCGTCGTTCGACGATCTTCCCAGAGGCTGTCGGTCTCACGTTCGCGATTCACAACGGACGCAAGTTCGTTCCGGTGTTCGTGACGGAGAACATGGTGGGTCACAAGTTCGGTGAGTTTGCGCCCACGCGGACGTTTACCGGACACGCTGGCGACAAGAAGGGCAAGGGACGGCGCTAAGCCAGTCTGAACTCTTCGCCGGCCGGCCGTGAGCGCGTCAAGCGTTTGCGGCCGGTTCGCGTTTGTCCGCCGGCGCAATAGCCGGGTGGCGCTATCATGAAGCGTGCTCCGTTCCGCCCAGCGTCGAATCGCGCTCACCACGTGCCTGATGAGCATCGCCGTCACGGCCGCGTGCAGCGACTTGCTCGGATTCGGCGATGAGCGCGTCGACGCGACAGGCGGCGGCGGCGGCGGCGGTCGGGATGCCGGTTCCGACGTGACCGCGGATGTCGATACCGACGTGAACGCTGTCGCTGATGCAGGCGGCGACGTTGACGATGGCGGCCCTGATGTATCGCCGGACGTAGCTCAGGATTCAGCACCGGACGTCGAGCAGGATGGAGCCGCGGATGGGGGATGGTGCAGCCAGCCGGCTCCCGATACTGGCCCGCCGCTTGGAACCCTGTTGTTCAAGCAGCTGTTCGAGCAGCCCGGCGGCTGTGCAGCGGAGATGCCACCGATGGTGCCTCTGAGCGGCGAACTCGCTCCCGATTGTGACGCACGTGGTTCCCTCGAGGGGAACGAGTCGGCGCTGTTCAAGGGCAGCAGGTCCCTTGCTTGCACTGGCTGTTTCGTCCCCGCCGAACCTCGGCTGGTCGCGGAGTTTGCGCTGCGCGTGACGGCGCCCTTCGCGTCTGAACTGACACTGTTCGGTGCAATGCTCGGTGACGTCAGTTCGCCGCTCCAAACCGGGGCGCAGCTGGTGCTGGACGCAAACGGCCGTGTCGCTTTGAGGTGCGCTGCAGACGCGTCGATGCAAGACGTCGGGGACTTGGTCGGGAGTGCACAAGTTGTCACGTTGGAATACGACTGGCACGTGCATGTCGCGAAGGTCTGGGTGCGTCCGGCGAGCGAGGGCTATCCCGTCGGGCCGCGCGGCGCGCCGCTGATCGGGCTGACCTGTCCGTGCACGGCGCCCCCCAGTGGCTTTTTCATCCAGTCGCGTGGCCCTTCTGGCGAGGTCGCGGTCGACAGCATTCGAGTGGCTCGAACACGGCTGAGCATTGACGAGTCGTACTGAGCCTGCGGGACTGTCAGCGAGGCCGCCAGGAGTGTAGGCTCACCTGATGAGAGCAGCTGCTTTGACGCTCGTGCCGTGCTTGCTGTTAGCCACGGCTCCTTCGCTCGCTCAGGTATCGGTCGAGGTGATCGCGGCGGTGGGGGACGCCATAGGAGCGACCTCGATCGAGCGCATTAGCTACGCAGCGACCGACAGTGACAGTGATGTGATCTACGTCGTGCGGCAACAGGACCTCGAACAGCGCGTATTCGTCAACGGTCTGCAGGTCTTCGATTCCACGACCGCGCCGATTACGTTGGATTACGATCCTAGTCTGACGATCGATTCCCTGGGAGTGTCGAGCCCGACAGGGTGGATGTACCTACCGGCCACCGCCGGGAAGTTGACGGTCTATACCGATCAAGGCCAGCTCATCACCGAGGGTGCTGCTGCACCGGGCTATCCGGTTGCGGCGACGTTTACGAATATCGAGCGTGCCACCCGCGTCGCGACCAACGCGATCTATTTCCATGCATCGGTGGATGTCACCGGCGACCTGCTGTCGGACGAATCGGCGCTCTATCGAACTCTCGACGGAACCGTGGGCAATCTCCAGCCGCTGCTGCGCAATGGGAGCACAGTCGATGCGTTCAACGTAACGGCGATTGCTCGAGACTATTCCGTCTCGACGGACGGCTCTCACTACGTGAGCACCGTCGTTGGCGCTGGATCGGCTCGAGCGCTGGTCGTCGACGGTCAGATCGGCGCGCTCAAGGGCGCGGCCACGGGCGACGAAGGGAACTGGAGCAGCTTCGGATACGTGGCGGTGAGCAACTCGGGAGCGTGGGTCGCTCTTGCGGATACAGACGCGCCGACGTTGCGCGATCAGGTCGTGATGTACAACGGTCAGGTCGCGCTACGCGAAGGTGACGTGACGGGCGGAGTTCCGCTGCAGAACCCTGCGCAGGCAAGGGTCGTCGCCATCAACGATCTCGATCAGGTCGCGCATTTGTGGACGTATGCTTCGGGTGAAGAGTCGCTGTTCTTCTCCTGTCAGGGTGATTCCCTGGCCTCGACGAGTCGACTGATCCTCAGTGAGGATGACGAGGTGGACGTCGACGGGGACGGCGTCGCTGACGCGACGCTCAAGGAATTCCGACGCCCGTCTAACCGCCGAAATCCGATTGTGCTCACTAACGATCGGCGTCTCATCTTCAAAGCAGACCTCGGGTTCTTGTCCGGAACCAAACGCGCCCTCATCAGCGTAGCGGTGACATGCTGCGGCGACGGTACGGTAGACGCGGGCGAGGAGTGCGACGGCTCGGGCGAAACAGCAACTTGCGACGCGGACTGCACAGCGGCGATGTGCGGAGATCGCACGGTCAACCTGGCGCTCGGTGAGGCGTGTGACGACGGAGGCGAGAGCGGCACATGCAACGCGGACTGCACGTTGGCGATGTGCGGTGACGGGGTCGAGAACGCCGCCGCGGGCGAGGCGTGCGACGGCGCGGGCGAGTCCGCCACGTGCAACGCGGATTGCACCGCTGCAGTGTGCGGGGACGGTCAGGTCAACACGACGGCGGGCGAATCGTGTGACGACGGCGGCCGCGAAACGGCCACGTGTGACAGTGACTGCACGATCCCCGCCTGTGGTGACGGCGTGCACAACGCCACGGCAGGCGAGGTGTGCGACGAAGGCGGCGCTACGGCGACGTGCGATATCGACTGCTCCGTCCCCGAGTGCGGTGACGGAATCCTCAACTTGGCGGCCGGCGAATCCTGTGAGGACGGCAACGCGACCGATGGTGACGGCTGTTCGTCAGCGTGTCAGCTTGAAGGCGGCGGTGCGGGCGGCAGCGACAGCGGCGGTGGCGGCGGCACCGGCGGCTTGGCTGGCGCTGGCGGTAGCGGTGGCAGCGCAGGCGTGGGAGGAGTCGGAGCTGCTGGAGGGCTTGCCGGCTCTGGAGGCAGCGGTGGTTCCGGGGCCGGAGCCGGGGCCTCGGAGGGCGGCGCCGGTCCGGCCGCTGGCGACGATAGTGGTGGGTGCGGTTGTCGGGTGGCGTCGAGCGGCGGACGATGGTCGCTCGGCGGCTGGACGGCCTGGTTCGCCGCGAGCCGCTAGGTTGGGACGATACGCATCCGGCGGTTCGCCGTGGAAGCGTCATTCGTCGCCGTGCTTTACGGCAGTCTAGTTAATTTCGGAACTGTTCGGCGTCGAGGTTCGCCGCCTTGAGGAGCCGATAAACCTGCGAGCGTGACGTACGGAGTTCGTTTGCCAACGCCGAAATATTGCCAGCGTGCTGTTTGAGTAGCGCTTCGAGGGACTGCCGGTTGTGCCGCTGCGGGACGACGATTTCCGGACCCGTGTGGGGCACGGCACTGGCGGCGCCGGCCTTCCGAGAGACCTCGGGATGAGCTTCGTTTAGATACTCCAGGTCGAGCCGCGCGGTTTCACCGCGCAGCATCTTGAACGACCGGACCATCGATTCCAATTCGCGCACGTTGAACGGCCAGCCCCACAACAACAGTGCTTCGGCGGCGCTGGGGCTGATTATCTCGTGGAGCGCGCGACGGCCGTAGAACTCGCGGAAGAGTGACAGTAGCTCGGTCTTTCGCTCGCGCAGTGGCGGTACGCGCAACGTGAACTGAGCTAGTCGGGCATAGAGGTCGGCCCGAAATTCCTGCTTGGTAATGCGCGTCATCAAGTCGGCGTGAGTTGCGGCGACAATCCGCACATCGACTGGAATCTCTTTGTCCTCGCCGACAGGTCGGATTCGTCGCTCCTGCAGAGCTCGAAGGAGCGCGACCTGCACGCTGGGCGGTGTGTCCCCGATCTCGTCGAGAAACAGTGTGCCGCCGTCGGCGGTTGCGAACAGTCCCTTGCGGGCCTTGTCCGCACCAGAGAACGCACCCTTCGAGTGGCCGAACAGTTCCGCTTCAGCGAGCTCACGCGTGAGGCTTGCACAGTTGACGGCCACGAATTCGCCGGCCCGACCGCTGTGGTGATGTATCGAACGGGCCAAGCGTTCTTTGCCGGTGCCGGTCTCGCCCAGAATGAGCGCGGTCAGTTCGGTTTCGGCAACCCGCAGCACGCTCCGCTTGAGCCCCTGCATGGGATCGCGCGTCATGCAGACGAAAACGCAGCTACCGGCTCGGACGACGGCTGAGTCGGAGGCACGCCCGGCCGTGGCGCGCTCGCCGTTAACGTGCACTCCGTTGGTGCTTCCGGCGTCCTCGACTGTGAACTCACCACGTATGCGGTCGAAACCTAGACGGCAATGGACGCGCGATAGCCGACGGTCACGAATACTGAAGCCGTCCGCGACGGCCCGACCGATCGCCAGCGGTTTGGCGGTGAGCTGCAGCGTCGTGCCGACCAACGTTGGGTCTGGGCAGTATGTGATCGTAACGTACGGGACCAGACCTGACGTGGCCTCTGCGCGGTCGTAGCCGAGCGGCTCTCGCGAAGTCGAAGCGGGCGACGTTTCGATACCGGTCCCTAGCGAGCTGAGCTGCGGCTCGATTTCGTCATCACCCATGCTGCCGGCGTATTGTACACGCTAGCGAAACGGCGGGGTCGAAACGTCTCTACTCCGGGCTGGCGTCGTTCGCCGCGTCGCCAGCAGCGACGTCGACTTCAGCGTCGCCCACACCGCTGTCGGTCGCGGCGGGCAGCCACTCGGCCTTGACGCACGGTCCCCACGTTCCGTTGACGCACGCCTGGGCTCCGATGAAGCACCCGGCGACGCCGAAAGACTCCGGGAGGTCGTAGGAACACTCGCGGTGTTTGTTGCCTTCGCATGGCCCGGTCAGGACGCCCGCGCCATGGGCGCCGTCGCTCGAGGCATCGATCGGTGGGTCGGCGTCCAGAACTCCAGCGTCGCCGGTCGGTGGTGCTGAGCGGTTGTCATCCCCGCCGCCGCATGCCGCTGCACAGCCGAGCAACCCGACACCGATCAGCGCTCGAAAATCCATGAACGCTTAGCTTACGTCCCGGCGTCGTCCTCGTCGAGGTGAAGTGATGTGTGATGATGTGTGCAAGCTAGTCCTTGGGAACCACCTGCCGTAGCTGCCAGCTCTGCAGGTGAAGCTGCTGAGTCGACGCGATGTGGGAGTCGCGGAGTCGCGCAACGAACACGCCGCCGCCCATCACGACCAGCGCGTTCAGGATAGCCAAGAACACCAGCGTTGCGGTTTCGGGAAAATTCATCAACCACGGCAGCACGACCATCTTGCCGTCGACGAACTCGTAGCTCGGCGGCAAGAACCCCACGAGTTGGAGAATCCACGGTAGAAATACGCCGCAGACACCAGCGAACTGGATGCGCCAGCGTCGAATGTTGTTCGTGCTCGCGAAGTAGGAAACCGTGTTCGCCAACGCCAGGCTCGGTACGATGATGAACGGGCCGAACATCACGGTCGACGCCATCACCGCGCATGTAGCTGGGATCACGTGGTAGGCAGGCAAGGTCGCCTCCCGGGGCGGGTTCATCAAGACGAACTTGGTGGCGATCGCGCTCGCGATGATCGTAACCATCATGAAGACCAAGGCTGCCGGACTTGCGAGTCCGCACCAGTAGACGAGCGGGACGAACGTGCCGAATAGGAAATAGATCGGCAGCGCCGAACGCGCTCCAACCAACACCGATTCGCGCAGACTGGTCAGCGTCGCGTCGTGCACCTCTTCGGGAATCGTCTGCGGAGGGGTCGTGAGCATCTTCACGAGCGTGTTGCGCGCTCCGACGTGTTCCGGAGCGAGTCCGAGCGCGGAGATCACCTGACGCATCGCTTCCGACCGCAGCGCTTCTTCTTCGTCCGAGTTGTGAGTGGAGCGATCGAACGCGTCGGCGGCGGTTCGCGCGTACTGGTCGGCTAGATCAGAGCGCAAAGCCTCGTCCCGATCGCCGTCTAGGTACGCTTCCACCGCATCTGCTAAGGCGCCGGCCGAACTGGGCCGGTTGGCGGGATCGGCGGCGGTTGCACGGGAGCACAGATCCTCCAGCTCGGGGGGGACGTCGGCGCCCTGACGGCCGGGATGCGCAGCTGATAGCTTCAGGGTGGACAAAATGCGGTCTCTGCCGGTCGAACCCTGGTGCAAGGGCTCGAAGCTCAACAGTTCAAATAGGATCACTCCGAGGGCGTAGACGTCGGTACGCTCATCGAGGTCGTCGACCTGCCCGCGCACCTGCTCCGGCGACATGTAGCCCGGAGTTCCCAGAATTTCGCCTGCCCGCGTGCTGCTGTTGCCGAGGTCGTCATCGACGGCTTCACCAGACTCCACGTCTGTGGTGCCGCGAACCTTCGCTAACCCCCAATCCAAGACGTAGACTTCACCGAAGTCCCCAAGCATGATGTTTGCTGGTTTCAGGTCGCGGTGCAGGACGCCGCGGCTGTGGGCGAAGTGCACTGCCTGGCAGACGCTGGTAAACGTAGTCAGTAATTTCCGGCGAGAATATTTCTTGGTGTAATCTTCGTCCTCATCACGTAGCTTCGCCAGGACGCGTTCCAAGCTGTCGCCGCGGACGCGCTTCATCGTGAAAAACAGCGCGCCGCTAGCGTCGGCGTCGACGTCGTAGACCGGCACGATGTACGGGTGCTCAAGCTGGCCCTGCACACGCGCCTCGCGCAGAAAACGCAGCTCGAGGCCGCTGCTTCGGTCGTCGCGTCGGCGCATCACCTTCATTGCGACCTCGCGACCGATGGTGCGGTCGCGGTACAATCTGACTTCACCCATGCCGCCCATGCCCAGGCGCGGTCCGCTTTCGTATCGCGCCTGCGACGCTCCCGCCGCGCCTGGTCGAGAAACGCTGTCGCGCACGCCGGACGGTTCGGGCGCGGATGCGAGCGTTGCCGACTGCGTTTCCGCGTTGGCGTGGACATCGCTTGCGATGGTGGCGACGAATGCCTGGGTCAGGTGCGGGTCGACAAGCGCGTCGCCGTCGACGGCCACGAGGGTTTCGGGTAGCGGCTGGTCACCGTCGGACATGCGGCGAATGTAGCGGGCTTGCGTCGCGATGGCTTCTGCGGCCACCGCCGAGTCGGAAACGATCAAGCGGCCCCTCAGCGCCCGATAGCTGCTTGCGCGTTCAGGTCTCTAAGTGATTGAAATAACCGCGTATTTAGCTTCGCGCGCGGGTGGCGAAAACGCCCTGCCGTTCCGGCGGGAATTCCCTTGCGCGGGCGCCTACCTGTTGCTAGTTAGGCGACCCCTTTTCGGCGGCCCCGGTTTTCAAGGTCGGTGTGCCGTCGACAGTCGCCCCGTTTGGGTGCACGCGCCCTTGATGGCGGCTGCTCAGGGCAAGTGCCTGAGTCTCAGCACGCGCCCAGGGGACGATGGGTCTCACAAGGAAACTGTCGGACATGATTACTCAAGCAATAGCCAAACATCAGCGGATCAGTCCGCGCAAAGCCCGAGTTGTCGCCAACTTGGTGCGCGGTCGCGACGCTGCAGAGGCGCTCCTTCTGCTCGACTTTACGCAGAAGTCCGCGGCGCCGATCGTCAAGAAGCTGATCGCCAGCGCGCTGGCCAACGCGCGTCAGCAGCGCCCGGACGTCGACGTCGATAGCCTATTCGTCAGCCGCGTAGCGGTGGATAAGGCGCCGACGAGTCACATGCGACGCTGGCGCCCCCGCGCCATGGGCCGCGCGACGCGCATCGAAAAGGGCGTCAGCCACATCTACTTGGAGCTCGACCAACGCTGAGCTGAACTCACCGCGTTGATCGGGCCCGTGTCGTTCACGGGACCCGAGTCGTGGTGGAAACGAACTGTGCTGGCCGCTTCCAACTGGCCACTCACGTAGGAGACACCCCCTCATGGGACAAAAGACCCATCCCTATGGCTTCCGCCTCGGCGTCATTAAGACGTGGACCAGCAAATGGTACGAGGACAAGCACTACACGAAATGGCTCCACGAGGACGTGCGCATCAAGCGTGCGGTCAAGGAGTACCTTTACAACGCCAACGTCGCGTCGGTCGAGGTTGAGCGTGCGGCCAACAAGGCCAAGGTAATCGTCTACACCGCACGACCCGGCATGGTGATCGGCAAGGGCGGTAAGGGTATTGAGATTCTCAAGAGCGGCAACCTGGACAGCGCCGGCAAGGGCGAGACGAAGTTTCCGGGTGTGCAGTCGTTCACCGACAACGAGGTGTTCATCGATGTTCAAGAGGTCCGCAAGGCCGAGACGAACGCACAGCTCGTGGCCGAGAACATCGCCACCCAGCTAGAGCGCCGCATAGCGTTTCGGCGAGCGATGAAGAAGGCGCTGAGCACGACGATGAAGTTCGGCGCTAAGGGTGTTCGAATCCGCTGCGCAGGCCGTCTCGGTGGTTCGGACATGGGTCGTGTGGAGACGTACCGAGAAGGTCGCGTGCCGCTCCACACGCTACGCGCCGACGTCGATTTCGGTCTGGCTCAGGCGAAGACGACGGCTGGAATCGTCGGCGTCAAGGTTTGGATCTTCAAGGGCGAGGTCTTGCAGCGCAAGGCCCGCCGCATTCCGCAGTAGAGGTTCGCGATGCTATCTCCGAAGCGAACAAAGTTCCGCAAGCAGCAAACAGGCAAGAACCGCGGCATTGCATGGCGTGGCAGCGATGTGTCGTTCGGTGACTTCGCCCTGCAAGCCGTCGGTCGCGGCCGCCTAACCGCGCGTCAGATCGAAGCTGGCCGTATGGCTATCACCCGCCACGTCAAGCGGCAGGGCAAGCTGTTCATCCGCATCTTTCCGGACAAGCCCATCACGAAGAAGCCGCTCGAAGTTCGAATGGGTAAGGGCAAAGGCAGCGTCGAGGCATGGGTCGCGGTCGTCAAGCCGGGCCGCGTGTTGTTCGAGATCAGCGGCGTTCCAGAGGAAATCGCTCGCGTCGCGTTTGAGCGCGCCTCGGCGAAGTTGCCGATCGCGTGTCGCTTCATGGCGCGCGAAGGAGGTCTGTCATGAAAGCCAGCGACATCCGCGAACGCGACGTCGAGGCCCTTAAGGAGCTGCGTGACAGCCTCAAGAAGGACCTCTTCGGTTACCGCATGAAAAACCACACAAGCCAGCTCGACGACACGAGCTTGCTCCGCAAGACCAAGAAGGACCTCGCACGTATCGAGCTGGTCCTACACGAGCGTCTTCTCAAGACTCAAAGCGACAAGCAGACCGGAGGTGACGCGTGAACGCTGAAGCCCAGACCGAGGCGAAGACCCACGGATTCAAGCGGCGGCTGATCGGCCGCGTTTCAAGCGACAAGATGGACAAGACCGTCGTTGTCGACGTCATGCGCTACAAGATGCACCCGATGTACAAGAAGTACATCCGGGTTCGACGCCGTTTCAAGGCGCATGACAACACCAACCAGTACAAGACCGGCGACCGCGTCGAGATTATCGAGCATCGGCCGCTGTCAGCGCAGAAGCGTTGGAAGGTCATTCGGCTCGTGGAGCGTCCCGTCACCGCATAGGTGCTGGGTGGAGATCCGACATGATCCAGGTTGAAACCGTTCTCGACGTTGCCGACAACTCCGGCGCGAAGCGCGTGAAGTGCCTCAAGGTGCTCGGTGGTTCGCGGCGCCGCTATGCCGGCCTCGGCGACATCATCGTCGTCTCGATCAAAGAGGCGATGCCGAACAGCAAAGTGAAGAAGGGCGAGCGCGCGAAAGCGGTGGTCGTTCGCACTGCGCGCGAACAGCGCCGCGAAGACGGCAGCTACATCAAGTTCGACGGCAACAGCGCTGTGCTGATCAACGCTCAGAAAGAGCCGGTCGGTACCCGTATCTTCGGACCGGTGGCGCGCGAGCTGCGCCGGAAGAAGTTCATGAAGATCGTTTCGCTCGCGCCGGAGGTGCTCTGATGGAACGGCTTCGAGTCGGTGACGATGTGATCGTGGTTCGTGGCAACCACAAGGGCAAACGCGGCAAGATCAGCCGAGTCGTTGGCGACCGTGTCGCCATCGAGGGTGTGAACCAAGTCAAACGGCACATGAAGGCGACGCCTCAGCGTCCTGGCGGCATCCTGGAAATGGAAGCCCCGATTCACGCGAGTAACGTCATGCCGATCGATCCTGAGACCGGGAAGCCAACGCGCGTTCGGTTTGAGGTTAAGGACGGCAAGAAGGTGCGAATCGCCGCTAAGAGCGGGAAAGAAATTCCGGCGGCTTCGGCGTCCTGAGACCGAGCACGAGTTCCGTAGAGGACATTATGGGTGAAGCAGTAAAGCCTCGACTTCGACAGAAGTACGAGAAGGACATTGCGCCGGCGCTGATTAAGCAGTTCGGCTACAAGAACAACCTCGAAGCTCCGCAGCTAAAGAAGGTCGTGATCAACATGGGCCTCGGCGCGGCTGTCGGAAATCCGAAGCTGATCGAGTCGGCCGTCAAGGAGCTGACCGCGATCGCTGGACAGAAGCCGGTCGTGACGCGAGCCAAGAAGTCGATCGCCGGCTTCAAGCTCCGTGAAGGGATGCCTATCGGTGCCAAGGTCACGCTGCGTCGAGCACGCATGTGGGAGTTCGCGGATCGGCTCATCTCGATCTCGCTGCCCCGCGTTCGCGACTTTCGCGGCACCAGCCCGCGTGCTTTCGACGGCGCGGGGAACTACACCCTCGGACTGAAAGAGCAGATCGTCTTTCCCGAGATTGAATTCGACAAGGTCGACGTGGTGAAGGGGCTCAACGTCACCTTCGTTACGACCGCTAAAACCGACGAGGAAGCCAAGGCGCTCCTCACTCAGCTCGGTATGCCTTTTAGGAACTAAGGAAGCAGACCTATGGCACGTGCATCACAATGGGCGAAAGTCAACCGGGCGCCGAAGTTCAGCGTCCGCCGCGTGAACCGCTGCAACGTCTGTGGACGTTCACGCGCGTATTACCGAGATTTCGGTTTATGCCGCATCTGCTTACGCAACATGGCGTTGCGCGGGGAGCTTCCCGGCGTAACCAAGGCCAGCTGGTAGGGGAACAAGACCGCCATGATGACCGATCCGATTTCCGATATGTTGGCGCGCATTCGCAACGCAGCGATGGCGCACCACGACACCACCCGCATCCCGATGAGCCGTATGAAAAAGGGCATCGCGGAGCTGTTGAAGCGAGAGGGCTATATCGCTGACGTCCGCACCGACGAGGTGATGGGCCGACCTTCGATAACCGTCGCGCTTAAGTACGACAACGAGCGCACGCCTGCCTTCCGCAAGCTGCGCCGCGTTTCACGTCCCGGTCGCCGCGTCTACGTCGGCTCCGGTGACATCCCGCGAGTGATGAGCGGCCTGGGCGTTTCGATTCTCAGCACATCCAAGGGACTGATGACCGACCGCGAGGCTCGTAAGAACCGCGTCGGCGGCGAACTTCTGTGTGAGGTGTACTGAGATGGCCGCCGCAGCTCCAGCAGCCGCCAAGCAGTCGCGGCTAGGCAAGCGTCCGATTCCGGTTCCGAAGGGCGTGACCGTCAAGATCAACGGCTCCGATGTCGATGTGCAGGGCCCGAAGGGTAAGCTCAAGCAGCGCTTGCCTGCGCAGATCGCGGCGAAGCAAGAGGGTGATCAGATTCACGTCTCCAGCTCCGCCTCGGGCTCCAACGCGCCGCGCCTTCAGGGTCTGGGGCGCGCGCTAGTCGCTAGCATGGTGACTGGTTGTGCCGAAGGGTACACCCGCATTCTCGACCTTGTCGGGACCGGCTACCGCGCTGAGATCAAGGGCAAGGAACTCCACTTCGCCTTGGGTCTATCCCACCCTGTCATGGTGCCGCTTCCGGACGGCGTGACGGCAGAGATTCCAAAAGAGAGTAAGGGTGCTGCTCTGATCCTCACGTCAGCCGATAAGGCTGTTCTGGGTCAGCTGGCTGCGACCATTCGTGCGAAGCGTCCACCAGAGCCGTAC
>JAUIKB010000876.1 GCA_030430975.1 Polyangia bacterium | reverse complement strand
GACCATGGCCCGGTGCACGGGCTCGTCAACAACGCCGGCGGTCAGTTCCCGGCGCCGCTATCGGCGATTTCCAAGCGCGGGTTCGAAGCGGTCGTGGCCACGAATCTCACGGGCGGCTTTCTCGTCGCTCGCGAGGTGTACCTGCAAGCTATGCAGGCCAGCGGGGGCGCGATCGTGAACATCGTCGCCGACATGTGGAACGGCATGCCGGGCATGGGTCACTCAGGCGCAGCCCGCGCGGGGGTCGTGAACCTGACCAAGACCGCGGCGTTCGAGTGGGCTTCGAGCGGCGTACGGGTCAACGCCGTTGCGCCTGGCTACATCGCCTCCAGCGGGCTCGATACGTACGAGGGACCAACCAAGGAGCTGATCGCTTCGCTGGGCGACCACGTGCCGCTGAAGCGGGTCGGCGAGGAGGCCGAGGTCAGCGCGGCGGTGTGTTTCCTTTTGTGTCCCGGCGCCGCGTTCATCACCGGGGTCACGTTGGCCGTCGACGGGGGCGCGCCGCTTGGAACCGCGTTGTTTCCCTCGATGGATCACGACCGGTCGGTGCCGTTTCGTGGCTTCCATCTGGCCACTGCACCCGAAATCCTAAAATCCGAGACGGAGTCCGAGTGATGCCGGCGATCACATCTCAAGTTCAGGCGAACTCGCCGACGTTTCGCGCCAATTCCGAGCGCATGCTGAGCCTGCTGCAGGACGTGCGCGATCTCGAGGAAAAGGTCCGAAACGCATCCAGCGCCAAGCGAGAGAAATTCGAACAGCGTGGGCAGCTGCTGCCGAGGGCGCGGATCGCCGCACTGCTCGATCGCGGGAGCGAGTTTCTAGAACTCTCGTCGCTGGCCGGTTTGCGCATGCACGATGACGACGGCGAGTCCGCGGTGCTCGGTGGCGGTTCGATCATCGGGATCGGCACCGTATCGGGCAGGCGCTGTGCGCTGGTCACGAGCGACAGCGCTATCAAAGGCGGCACGATACCGCCGATGGGCTTGCGCAAGACGCTGCGGATCCAAGAGCTGGCGCGCAAACAGAAGCTGCCGATGCTGTATCTGGTCGAGAGCGGCGGCGCGAACTTGTTGTACCAGAGTGAGATCTTCGTCGAGGGTGGTCGAACGTTCGCCAATCAGGCGCGGCTGTCGGCCGCTGGCATTCCACAGATAGCCGTCGTTCACGGATCATCGACGGCGGGCGGGGCGTATCTACCGGGGCTCTCGGATTACACCATCGTGGTGCGCGACCGCTCGAAGATCTTCTTGGCGGGGCCACCGCTGGTCAAGGCCGCGATGGGCGAAGACGCTTCCGATGAGGAGCTGGGTGGCGCGCAGCTGCATGCCGAACACACCGGTCTCGCCGAGTACATCACCGAATCGGACGAGCACGCGCTTCAGCTCGCGCGTGACCTACTGGCCACGATGCGTTGGCCAGCCGTTGATTCGGTACCGTCAGACGCGGCGCCGCCGCTCTACGACCCGGCCGAGCTGATCGGCGTCGTGCCGGAAAACAGTCGCGAGCCATACGACGTTCGCGAAGTCGTCGCTCGGCTCGTCGACGGGTCCGATTTTCTAGAGTTCAAACAGACCTACGCGCCCGACACGGTGTGCGGCCACGCGCGCATTTCGGGGTACCCCGTGGGCATCATCGGCAACAATGGACCGATTCAGCCGGCGGGCTCGACCAAGGCGGGTCAGTTCATCCAGCTGTGCGACCAGACGGGCACCTCGCTGCTGTTTCTTCAGAACACCACCGGCTACATGGTCGGCAAAAAGGCCGAGCGCGACGGTGCCATCAAGCACGGCGCCAAGATGATTCAGGCCGTGGCCAACGCCCGAGTGCCCAAGATCACCATCGTCTTAGGCGGCTCCTACGGTGCGGGTAACTACGGCATGTGCGGTCGTGGCTTTGACCCTGACTTCTTGTTTTCGTGGCCGACCGCTCGCACCAGCGTCATGGGCGGCGAACAAGCGGCCAAGGTGATGGAGATCATCACCCTGGCCAAGCTTCGCCGGATGGGCCACACCGCCAATCCCGAGGACGTTCAGTCGTTCGGCGCGCCGCTGCGTGAGCAGCTCGACGCGGAATCCCACGTCTTGTTCGGCACCGCACGGCTGTGGGACGACGGCGTCATCGATCCGCGCGACACGCGACGTTTGGTAGCCCAGTGCCTACAGATCACCGACGAGGCGCGATCCCGCGAACTTTGTCCCAATACCTTTGGCGTGGCGCGTTTTTGACGCCGATCAGGAGCGACATGGAATTCACCGACGAGCACAAGCAACTAGCCAACACCGTAACCAAGTTCGTGGAAGCGGAAATCAATCCCTACATTGACGAGTGGGAAAAGGCTGAGGAGTTCCCGTCGCGCGAGCTGTTCAAAAAGCTCGGTGACTTGGGACTACTCGGCGTCAAGTACCCTGAAGAGTACGGCGGTATGGGGCTCGACTTCAGCTACTCGATGGTTGTCGCCGAAGCCCTCGGCGCGGCCAACGGCGGCGGCGTTCCGATGGCGATTGGTGTCCAGACCGACATGTGTACGCCAGCGCTAGCGCGGTTCGGTTCCGACGAGCTGAAAAAGGAGTACCTGGCGCCATCGATCGCCGGCGACATGATCGGCTGCATCGGCGTCAGCGAACCCAACGCTGGGTCGGACGTGGCGGGCCTCACGACCCACGCCCAGAGCGACGGGGACGACTACGTGATCAACGGCACCAAGATGTGGATCACCAACGGACTGAAGGCGGACTGGTGCTGTCTATTGGCGAATACGTCGGATGGGCCGCCCCATAAGAATAAGTCGCTGATCGTTGTGCCGCTGGATGCGTCCGGGATTACCAAAGAAAAAATCTATAAGATCGGCATGTGCTCGTCAGACACGGCCCAGCTGTTCTTCGACAACGTCCGCGTACCGAAACGCAACCTGATCGGTCAAGAGGGCACCGGCTTCATGTTCCAGATGCTGCAATTTCAGGAGGAACGCTTGTGGGGCGCGGCCAACTCGCTGAAGTTCCTCGATCGCATGATCGACAAGACGATCGAGTACACGCGCGATCGCACCACGTTCGGCAAGCCAATCTTGGATAATCAATCCGTGCACTTTCGGCTCGCCGAGCTACGCACGGAGGTCGAAGCGCTGCGCGCGTTGGTGTACCGCGCCACCGATCAGTACGTACGCGGTGAAAACGTCACGCGGCTGGCATCGATGACCAAGCTGAAATGTGGGCGTCTGTGTCGAGAAGTCGCCGATGGCTGCCTGCAGTACTGGGGCGGGATGGGCTACAGCACTGAGAGCTACATCTCCCGGTCGTATCGAGACGCGCGACTCATCTCGATCGGTGGTGGCGCGGACGAGATCATGCTGGGCGTTATCTGCAAGCTCGAGG
>JAUIKB010000875.1 GCA_030430975.1 Polyangia bacterium | reverse complement strand
GGCTCAACGGGCTTGCCCTCATCGTCACGCGCCTGAAGCTCGAACCCGTCGACGACTCGTCCCAGTGTGCCGGGCTTGACGTCGCCGATGCGGTTCGTAACGAATACGTGCCACATCTCCGCCGTCCCCAACCCGTCGAGCAGCTCAACACCGAAGCGCGCCTTCCAGCGGTTGTAGAGTTCGACGGGGAGCGCCTCCCCCGCAGACGTCGCGAAACGCAAACACGATAGGTCCGCATCGGCCGTCGCTTCGGCGAGCAGCTTGCCGATCATCGTCGGAACGTTGATGAGTATCGTGGGCCGGTGGCGCGCGATCAGCTCTAAGAGTCGCGCCGCCGTGCAGCGCTCCGGGAAGAGAATCGCCGCCGCGCCGACCGAAAACGGAAACAGCAGATTCGAGCCGGTCGCGTAACCGAAATAGAGCTTCGGCACGCTCAAGGTGATGTCGTCCTCGCGGTATCCGAGCACGTCATGTGCGTAGAGGCGGGTCGTGTTCACGAACGCCCCATGCGTCTGCACGACCGCCTTGGGTCGCCCCGTAGTGCCGCCAGAAAACAACCAGATCGCGGCGTCATCGCGATGCGTCGGGTAAGCCGCAAGCGGCGCGTCATCACCGTCTTGCTGCTGTCGTTTGAAGTCGACAACCCTCGCGTCGCCGCCGCCGCTACCGCCGACCACGAGTAAATACCTTAGCGTCGCGATCCCGGACGCTGCGCGCTGGAACTCCTCTAGATGCTCGCGGTGGACGACAGCCACCTTCGCTCGGGTGTAGGCATAGACGTACGCCACGTCGTCGGCTTTGGAGTGGCAGTTGAGCATGACGACGGCGGCGCCGAGCTTGAGAGTTCCAAAGAGCGCGCCCGCGAACTCTGCGCCGTCCGGCAGCGCAACCAGGACGCGCTGCTCCGGCTCCACGCCCAGCCGGTCGAACGCCCGCGCGAACCGTGCGGCGAGCGCCTCGATGTCTCGATAGCTAAACGACGCGTCGCCCACGAAGAGCGCGGTCCGGTCGCCGCGACCTTCCTCGACCTGTCGCGCCAGGAAGTAGTCAGCGATGTTCAAGGTGTCTTCAACCGCTTCGGACATGCCGTCGACTCTATCCGCCGTCCGCGTCGCGGGCTATAGGTCCAGCGTGACGACGGTGCACTTGGGTGAAATGACCTTCGAGGAATTCTCGAACACCGAAAAGCGGGGTCTGGTCGCGGTGTTACCGGTCGGCGCAACGGAAGCGCACGGACCGCATCTACCCCTCGAGACGGACGTGATCATCGCGCAGGCCATGGCCCGCGCCGGCGCCGCGCAGCTCGCGGCGGCAGGCGTGAAGGCGGTGATTCTGCCGCCGATCGCCTACAGCGTCGCTACGTACGCTGACGGCTTCGCGGGCACGATCTCGATCGGCGCCGAGACGGCTGCCGCCATGCTCGTCGACATAGCCAGCGGCGTGGCCCGCCACGGCGTTGGGACGCTCGTCATCGCCAACGCGCATCTCGAACCCAATCACATCGGTTCGATCTACGCGGCCATCGAGCGGATCACGGACGGCACTATCGCACGTTGCGTGTTCCCCGATGTGACTCGCAAGCCCTGGGCGCTCAGACTGACCGACGAGTTCAAGAGCGGCGCCTGTCACGCTGGACAATACGAAGGTTCGATCGTGCTCGCCGAGCGGCCCGACCTGGTGCGTCAGGACATTGCTGAGCAACTGCCGGACAACCCTGCGAGCCTATCGGTCGCGATCAGAAGCGGCCTGGAAACGTTTGAAGCGGCCGGCGGCCCGCGCGCCTACTTCGGCTCGCCGAAGGGCGCCACCGCCGAGGAAGGTCGAGCCACGATCGAAACGCTGGGCGGCATCGTTCGCGATGCGACGCTCGAAGCGCTAGAACGAGACTAAGCGATGTTCGGACCCTTCAAGAAATCTCCGCCCAAAGCACCTGAGGCTTCCCAGGTCCTGCTCAACACGGTGAGGCAACAGCTGCCAGAAGCCGACGACGAATCCGCCCGGATCGTTGCGGCGATCGCTGGACTGCTGGCCAGCGTCGCGTATGCAGACGGCGAGTTTTCCGACGAAGAGCGCGCGATGTTGCGTCGGGAGCTGCTGCGTGTAAACGGCATCACCGAACAAGGCGTGGATGCGATCTGCGCCGTTCTGCACGAACACATCGTGCTCGTTTCCACTACAGAAAATCAGCGCTTCACGCGCGACCTACGTGCGCTCGCCGACCGCGACCTGCGCGTCGAGGTGCTCAACCTGATGGTAGAGTTGGCAGCCTCGGACGGCGTGATCACCCACGACGAAGTCACGATGCTGCGGCGCACCACCGGAGCTCTGGGGCTGACCCAGGCCGATTACAACGCTGCCCAAACCGTGCATCGGGACAAACTCAGCTCGCTGAAGTGATTCGCGCGCTCGATATGCTAAGAACCGCGCCGATGTTCACGAAGTCCACATTGGGAATTGCGGCGCTGTGCACCGCAGCGGCTTGGGGTTGCGCCACCGAAGACAAAGGCCCGCTGGGCGCGAGTCCGGCGACGGGCGGAAGCGGCGGGTCCGGCGGAAGCGCCGCCGGGGCAGGCGGTTCGGCAGGGCCCGGCGGAACCGGCGCTAGCGGAGGCAGTTCCGCCGGCGGCGCGGCGGGCACGGGTGGCTCGGCGGGCACAGGTGGGTCCGCTGGCACCGGTGCCAGCGCCGGCACGGGCGGGTCATCCGCGGGCGGCTCGGCGGGCAGCGGCGGAGCAGCCGGCAGCGGCGGGGCCGCGGGTAGTGGTGGCTCCGCGGGTAGCGGTGGCAGCGGTGGCTCGGCGGGCAGCGGTGGCTCGGCGGGCAGCGGCGGATCCGGGAGCGGGTTTAGCGGCACCTGCAGCACCGGCATGTCCTGCGTCGCGTACATCTCCGAGGTGTTCGCGTCGCGTAGCGTCAGCTTCGGCAGCAACGACGAGTGGCTCGAGCTGCGCGGTGCGCCCGGCACGTCGATGGCGGGCCTGAAGATCCGCCACCTGCGTTACAAGAGCGCTGCGGAACCGGCGGTCGTGGTGTTCGATCTCGACGTGACGGACAGCTCGAAGTCGATCGATTCATCCGGACGCTTCGTCGTCGGCGGCGCGCTCGTGCTAGGCACCGACCAGTTCTACACGCTGGTGTTCGACGACAGCCGGTCGAACGGCGGCACGCTGCAGTCGGTGACGCCGACCAATGTCGCCTACCCGACCCACGATGCGACCGAGGGCACGATCAACCTCACCGTCGCCGGCGGGCCGCTGGAGCTGACCATCGGCGCGCTCGGCGACGCCGAGGGCCTGACCCAGTTGTCCGACAGCTTCGCCCCGGTCTCGATCACCAAGGACGGCTCGCCGGTCGGCAACCTGACTTCGGTCGAGATGG
>JAUIKB010000874.1 GCA_030430975.1 Polyangia bacterium | reverse complement strand
GGACAAGAAGGCGCTGAAGGCTTATCAGACAGCCCACCAGCTCGACTTGACGAGTCAAGAGACGATTCGCGGCATCGCCGACAGCTCCTTCGAACTGAAGGATTGGCCGAGCGCGCTGACCAACTATCAGAAGGTGCTCACATCACTCGGCGAAGACGAAGTCGAAGAGCGCACCGACGTCTACTACCGCCTCGGCTGCATCAAGCAACAGCAGCAGCAGGTCAAGCAAGCGATCAACAACTTCGAGAAGGCGCTCGGACTCAACAGCGAGCACCGACCCACCCTCGAGGCTCTGATCGACGTGTATGGGATTGCCAAAGACTGGAAGCAGGTCGCGTCCTACAAACGGCAGATTCTCGACAGCGTGTTCGATGGCGAAGAGCGCTTTACGATTCTCAACGAGATTGGCGATATCTGGTCGGAAAAGGAAAACAATCCACCCAAGGCGATCGAGGCGCTGGAAGAGGCCCTCGAACTCAAGCCTCAAGACCACGTCCTGCTGCATAAACTCCTGCAGCTCTACCAGAAGGCCGGCGAGTGGGAGCGTATGGTCGACACGCTTCAGGCGATCGCCGATCTGGACGACAAGCCTGATCGCAAGGCGCGCTACATCTACACGATGGCGCAGCTGTATCGCGACAAGCTGGAGGACACCGATCGCGCGGTTGAACTATTCAACGAGTCGCTTGACCTGAACCCGGATGCACTCGAAGCATTCGAGCGCATCAACAAGGTGCTGACCAAAGAGCGCAACTGGAAGCAGCTTGAGCGTAATTACCGCAAGATGATTCACCGCATCGCGGGCAAGAGTAAAACCGATCTTGAGTACACGCTGTGGCACCAGCTCGGTTTGATCTACCGCGACCGACTGCAGGACATCGAGCCTGCCGTCGAAGCGTTCAAGATGGCTTCGAGCCTGAAGACCGACGCGCTCGTGGACAGGCAGATTCTCTCCGAGCTGTATGAGTCGACAGAACGCTATGACGAAGCGATCGGTGAACAGCGCGAGCTTCTGAAGGCGAACCCGCTCAAGTTGGATCCGTACCGAGGCCTGTATCGACTGTACCTGCACAAGCACGCTTACGATGAGGCGTGGACCTTCGCGGCCGCGATGGCATTCCTGGGCAAGGCCGACGCTGAGGAGATGCAGTTCTTCGAGGACTACCGTCCTCAAGGCATGCTGCAGGTCAAGGGACGACTGTCGAACGACCACTGGGTGAAGCTACTGTTCCACCCCGATCAGAACGTCTATATCTCGAAAATCTTCGAGATGATCGCACCTGCGGCGCTCCAGGCGAAAATTGCCATTCTGAAATCTCAGAACAAGGCACCGAACCTTGACCCTCGCTTCAAGCAGGACCCGCAGACCTCCACGGTGACGTTTGCCAAGACGTTCGGCTGGGCGGCTCAGGTGCTAGGCGTTTCGATGCCGGAGTTGTACGTTCGCAACGACGTTCCCGGTGCTGTGGCTGCCGTGCCCTCGGCTCCCCCCGCGTCTGTCGCTGGACAGACCGTACTGACCGGCTTCAAGCCGGAGGAACTCACGTTCATCTGCGGCAAGCACCTCGCTTCGTATCGCGGCGAGATGTACATGCGCAATCTGTTCCCAACCCAGGCAGAGCTCACGATCATGCTGTTCGCCGGCGTGATGATCGCCAATCCACAATCGCCGATGCCGGCCGAACTTAAGCAACAGGTCACGACGACGGCGCAGTCGCTCGCCAAGTTCATGCAGCCCGTCCAGATGGAGGGCCTGCGCATGGTCGTGAAACGCTTCATGGAAGAAGGCGCGAAGGCGAACATCAAGCGCTGGAACCAATCGGCAGAACTCACCGCGTGCCGCGCTGGCCTAGTTGTGAGCGGTGATCTCACGATTGCTAAGAAGATCATTGGGTCGGAGCAGACGCTACCGGGCGATCTCTCCGCCACCGACAAGGTGAAAGAGCTGCTGCTGTTCAGCGTGAGCGACGAGTACGCACAGCTGCGCAAGGCTTTGGGTATCGCGATCGGCGCGGAGTAGGCCCGCCGCACTCCGCGCCGCACTCCGCCTGCGGCGGCGCTCGGCCCGCCGTGTCCGCCATCCTAGCGGCCGAGGGTCGCCCGCGGTCAGCGGCGAGCGCGTCGACTGCGGCGTCGGTCGCCGCGGGTTAATCGAGTTTGGGCGCTAGTTTGCCCGGGATGTCGAACGTGAGCCGAAGGCCCGTCGTGAACATCCATGTCAACGCGTTCTGGCTGAAATCAGCGTCGGAACTCGACGTCATCAGCCCGAGATCCAGGCCTAGATACGGTCCGAAACCCACGCTCGTGTGGGGATAGATGTCGCCCCCGAGCCGGGTGCTCAAGACGGGACCTGAGTAGTCATTCTTGGTCGCCCCGCTCTCGATTTGCGTGGTGCGAAAACCGAGTCCTGCGGAGACCCATGGGTCGAACCGGACGCCCTGGACGAAGTGGTATCCGACCAACACGCCACCTGCGAGCGAGGTGCCGGCGCAATCTGCACACTCTGAGCTCGCCGTGGGAAACGCCGCGTCGAACCAAAGGCCGAGCGTTACCGAACGCGTCAAGCCGTATTCACCCATGGCTAGAAGTCCGGGGCCCAATGCGAGGCGGTTCCCGACCGACGAGTGGTCGTTGAGGGTCCCGAAGGGTACGGCTAGCCCGCCGCCGACGGCCAGCAAAACGTGCCCTGAACGCTCATCGTCCGCGTAGGGCACGACCGGCGGCAGTTCGTCTTCGGGATCGACGTCGTCGGGATCGGTCGGCACGACTTCCTCAGGGTCGTCGGACTCCTCGGGCTCCGCGTCCGGATCGCCGAGCTGCTCAGGGCTAGGTGCATCCGCATCCGGGTCAGCGTCCGCATCGGGGGTGGCGCTGCCGGGTTTGGTTTCCGGCCCTGGTGTTGGCTCCGGCGGCGCCCCGGCGGGCGGAGCCGGTTCACCCGCACCAGCCGGTGGCGCAGGAGGAGTGGGTTGGGCCAGCAGCGGCAGCGACCACACAAGCACACAAGACAGCGGGACCAGACGACGAAGCATGCCGGTTGTTAACACTGACCGACGACAGCCGAGTCGAAATTCTCGCGCGAAGCACTGAACGATTGTTTCGTCGAACTTTTCATAAGATGGACGCAACTCGGCGCGCGAGCCGACGAGCAGTCGGGGTGATGAACGCGACAACACCAGCACCCACTGACGAATCGACTCGAGAAATTCTCACGCGGCACGGTGGCGGTCCGTGGCTGCTCGAGGTGGGCGAGCAGTCCAGCGCGCGCTCGTTGGTGATGGCGGTGGGCAGTACCTGCACGATCGGCACGTCACGCGAAGCGGACATTCGCGTGACTGACCCTACGGTAAGCGGATTGCACGCGCGGGTTCGGGCGAT
>JAUIKB010000873.1 GCA_030430975.1 Polyangia bacterium | reverse complement strand
GCCAATGTACGCACCCGAGTTCGACCCACCGGTGGGAATTCGCTTGGCAGAAATCTGCGTTTGCCTGGTCTGTGCTGCCAACCGGAATCGCATGTAGCTCCGCTCAAACCCGGTGTCCCGATCGCTTTGGCTTGTGGGTTGGTCGTGCTGGTAGTGGTGGGAGTCAGACTTCCACCGGCTGACGAAGCCCAACTTACAAGCGGTCCACCCGTGGGTTTCGCCTCATCCGGCCGGCGCAGGTGCACTCTACCCCTGCTGTGCGAGCGCGGTTGAAGCCGACGCGGTACACTCTCTTCGTGACGATTCGGGTGCAGCCGCTCGTTGGACTGGCGCTGCTTGGCAGTGCGACGTTCGCTATCCCGTTCGCCGGATGCGGCCGCGTACAGACTACCACCGGCGAGAACGCCGCGCTCGATGCGTCTCCAGACTCCGAGTCGGAGGGCGGTCTCGATGCCGCCGGCGGACTTACCGATGGCGCCACAGTCGAGGATGTGACGATCGACCGTTCGCTTAGGGACACCGGTTCGGACGGTGCCGATGCGAGCGTGGCGGAGAGTGGCGGCGACGCACCAGTAGATGCTGGTTCGGTGGACACTGGAGCCGCCGAGACCGGCGTAGATTCGGGCGACGCTGGTTTGCCGCCGATCCCTCCATTCGAACCCCGATGGCTGGCCGTTGGTGGCGATGAATCGGTATCCGCCGTCAAGTTGGATCAAACAGGTGCGATCAGCGACGTCATCCCGCTCGTATCGTACGCGGCCAGTCCTCAGCGCAGCGGCTGGGCGGCGTCCGGCAGGTATTTAGCGATCGTTCCGCGCGACGAAGATGGTACGCCTATTTGCGTCGTCGATATTGAGCATCCGCAATCGTGCACTCCGCTCGACGCGCGGTGGTCGCGAATCCAGTGGTCTCCCACTGGTGCTCGCTTGAGCGCGTGTGACAGCGGCTTGGATGCGTGTGAAATTCTGCAGTATGGCGACGCCGGATCGTTTCAGGTCGCATTCACGATTCCTCAGGACCCGAACGGTCCGAATAGCGGGGTTCTATTCGGCCCGCGGTGGACGCCTCAGAGCGACGGGCTGTTCTGGCTCGGGTACGGCCCGTTCGTTGAATTCAAACCAAGTAGTTTTTATTCGGTTACCTGGTACGTCTACTCACAGGTAAACGCCGCGGGAATGACGGCGGAGCTGATCACCGGTGACCCCGGTGATCTTGTTTTCGCCGGCCTTCCGGAGGTGTCGCCAAACGGGACGTATGTCGTCCACGCTGCTCGCGACATTCACTCTCCGAACCAGTCTCATACGCGCATAGAGGTCATGGATCGGCGCGAGCGCCCGCCGCGATGGCGACCTGAAACGGCGTTGGAGAGCTGTTACCATCCGCGGTGGATAGACGACGATTGGATTGCGCTCTACTGCGGAAGCTCCGAACCGGAGTTGCACTTCGAGTTGGTCAGGCGAGGGGTTGCGGGGACCCAAGTCGTCCCGGGTGTCGTCCCAGCGCACGTTTCGCCGGTCAGTCGGAAGCGACGCCTGCTCATCGCCCACGGCAACTGCGGAGGCGGTCCTAACCAAGTCTGTAAGGTTCGAGTCTCCACGTCAGGCGAGCTCGAGGTGACGGTGCTCGGTTCGCAGGCTGTCGATACAAGTGGGCTTCTCCTATCGCCCGACGAACGGTACGTCGCATATTGGGGTGAGCAGGAAGTCTACATCTACGATCTTGAACAAGCCGCACTCCGCGTGGTCTCGGCGAAGCCGTCTTATGGACGGATCGACATCGAATGGTCGGGAGACTCCCGCTGGCTCATCGTGGAGGACGACGATGCCGTTCGCGCCGCCACAGGCGGCGCGGCGGTTCCCATGCTGAGCAGCGGCACTCCGAACTGGGCGCCAGATGGTCGCGCCGTTGCATCCACGACCGAGTACCGGGTGTCGGTGGGGGCTGGTTTCGGTGCGCCAATAGCGCTTCCGGCGGTCGACGGGGGAATTCACTGGACTCTTTGGGAGCGTGACGCGCCCGGTCCTCAGTGGTGACGCCGTTGTCGCTGGTCCCGACCCATCCTTTTCGGAAACAAGCCAGCCTCCGTTTTGATCACGGTTCGCGTCCCACACTCACCACCATCGTTCGCGCAAGCTTGTCGTGCCAAGCCTGGCCCTTCTTATCCCAGAGCACCCACCAGAAGCCCAAACCGCAGGCGCCCGCGGATGCGATCTTGGCGACGTTGCGGATGACTACTTGGCGCGGAGTGGCACGGGATCCGTCCTCCGACACGACTTCCGTTAGCGCGAGTTTTTTTCCTACAGTGGCCCGCCATGGCGTGAGCTCCATCAGCGTCGAGTAAACGATCAGCACCGCGAACTGGCCGATGCGCATCAGTTGGGCTGATGTTCGAAAATCGTCGCGTTCGATGGTTCCGCGCGTGTAGTTGTAGAGGTCGTCTTCGAAGCCGAATCCGAACATGAAGACGAGCCAGATCGCGATGGCGTCGATCGTGTAGCCGAGCGCCCGGCGCCCGCGCGTTGTCGGTTGCGGTTCGGTGACGTCCATTCCCCCTCTACGAACGCCGCTACCGCAGCAACTCCCCCGTGTGCGCCCGCTTAATAAACTGCCCGCCGCCCGTCGTCTCGAGCTTGGCGTCGGCGATGATGATGCGGCCACGTGAGATCACCGTGTCCGGATAGCCCGTCACCTCGAAGCCTTCGTACGTGCAGTAGTCGACGTTCATGTTGTGGGTGCGCTTGTTGTCGAAGCTGAGCGTCTCTTTGCGCTCTGGATCGAACACGACGATGTCCGCGTCGGAGCCGACGGCGATGGTGCCCTTCTTTGGAAACAGCCCGAACGTCTTGGCGGCGGCGGTCGACGTGACCTCGACGAAACGGTTGAGCGTGAGGTGTCCCTCAGCCACGCCCTGGTAGATGAGCGCCATGCGGTTTTCGACGCCAGGCGCGCCGTTCGGGATGGCCGTGAACGATTCCTTGCCGAGCTCTTTCTGACCGGCGAAGCAGAACGGGCAGTGGTCGGTGGCGACGGTGGCGAGGTGCCCGAACTTCAGGCCCTCCCACAGGACGGCTTGATTCCACTTGGCGCGCAGCGCCGGCGTCATGACGTACTTGGCGCCCTCGAAGTTCGGCTTGTCGTAGTAGCTGTCGTCGAGGAACAGGTACTGCGGGCAGGTTTCGGCCATCACGTCCACGCCGCGCATGCGCGCCAGCTTGACCTGCTCGAGCGCGTCAGACGAACTCAAGTGAACGATATAGAGCGGCACGTCGGCGACCTCGGCGATGGCGATCGAGCGGTGCACGCCTTCGGCCTCCATGCGCGTAGGTCGGGTTTTTGCGTGGTATTTCGGTTCGATCTTACCGTCCTTGACGGCGTGCTTGATG
>JAUIKB010000872.1 GCA_030430975.1 Polyangia bacterium | reverse complement strand
TCCATTCGCTTGCACGCCCCAGAAGAAGCTCGATTTGCCTAACGATTACGCTGTGAACCCTCGTTGACAACACCCTCGTTTGGCACCTAGGCTGGCGCCAGCGATCCGGCTTGCGCCGCCGCCTCCCTTACCGAATCCAGCCCTACCGAATCCAATAGTGAGTTCCTCATGACGCAACCAACTCAAAAGAAACGCTCGACCCGGCTGGTCCGGGGCGCTGGCGCGACAGCTCTCGGCACCATGCTCCTCGGAGCGGGCCTGTCCTCGGCTTGTCTGGCCCGTCCGTTGTGCGACACGGACTGCCGCCCGGAAACGACGAACATCTACGTCGATGCGGTCAAGCAAACCTCCGTCGACAAGATCGACCTGCTGTTCATGATCGACAACTCGCGGTCGATGGCGGACAAGCAGCTCACGCTGCAGGCGGCGGTGCCCGACTTGGTGAACCGCCTCGTCAACCCGGTGTGCGTCAGCCGCGCCGACAACAACGTCAAGGCACCGTTCATGGACGGTGCCTGCCCGGCCGAGTTCGACCGCGAGTTCGATCCGGTCACGGACATCAACATCGCCGTCATTACGTCCAGCCTCGGCGGCCACGGAGCCCAGACGTGCAGCCCCGCGGACGGCCAGTGGAACGACACTCAGGACGATAAGGGACAGCTGGTGGGAAGCGTGCGCCCGGGCCTGGCGAGCTACAACGGTCTCGGCTTCCTGGCGTGGGACCCCGACGACGAGCGCGGAGGGACGACGGACCCAGGAGCACTGACGACCGACTTTGGAGCCCACGTGTTCGCGGCGGGCGAGGTCGGGTGCGGCTTCGAGGCGTCGCTGGAGGCGTGGTACCGCTTCTTGATCGATCCGGCGCCGCCAGCCAGCATCAACCGCGGGCCGTGTAGCGCCAACGACACCAACAACCAGTGCGCGGTGCCCTCACCCGACGTGGACATGACGCTGCTCGCCCAGCGCCAGCAGTTCCTGCGGCCCGACTCGCTGCTAGCGATCGTCATGCTGACGGATGAAAACGACTGCTCGGTGCGCGATGGCGGTCAGTTCTGGATTCCGCTCGAGACGGCGAACAACTTCCGCATGCCGCGCGGCTCCTCCCAGTGCGCGGCCAACCCGAACGATCAGTGCTGCTACTCCTGTGGCACGAACCCGCCCAGCGGCTGCCAGGACGGCTGTCAGGCTGGCAAGTTCTACGACGTCGGCGACGACAACGTGAACATGCGCTGCTTCGATCAGAAGCGCCGTTTCGGCCTCGACTTCTTGAATCCGATCTGGCGTTACGTCGACGGTTTGAAGAGCGAGACGGTGTGCAACCTGCGCGGCGGCCAGCTCAAGAGCGATGCGGCGTTCGCTGCGGACGGCGTCGGCTGCAAGGACGACCAGCGGGTTCAGAACCCGATCTACCCGGATGCCTCACTTGAAGAGAACAAGGGTGTAGCGGTTCGCCGTCAGGACCTCGTGTTCTTCGCCGGTATCATCGGGGTCCCGTATGAGGACATCGAAACCACGCAGCAGGCTTGCGACACCGTTGGCGACGGTTGCGTCCCGACCCAGGGTCAACCGGACAAGCTCAACTACCTGACGGCTTCTCAGCTCGAGGCCACCGGCCGCTGGGACGTGATTCTGGGCGATCCGACCAACTACGTGCCGCCGACCGATCCGTTGATGGTCGAGTCGATCGCGCCGCGAAGCGGCACGAACCCGATCACCATGGAGGCCCTGCAGCCGCCCACCGCTGCCGAGGGCGCGAACAGCACCAACGGTCACGAGTACTCGCCGGACAAGAACGGCGACCTCCAGTACGCCTGCATCTACAAGTTTGAGACACCCAAAGACTGCAACGCAATGGGCGCCAGCTGCGACTGCAACTTGGCAGCGATGGAGATGACGCCGCTGTGCCAGCAGGGCGGGACTTACAGCACTGATCAGCAGTTCTACGCCAAGGCGTATCCGGGCACGCGCCACCTGCAGGCGCTGCGGGGCTATGGCAACAACTCGATCGTCGCGTCGATTTGTCCCAAAGAGCCGACCAACACCGCGCTCGACAGCTTCGGTTATCGACCGGCCATCGCCGCGGTCGTCGACCGCCTCAAAGAAGCGCTCGGTGGCCGCTGCTTGCCGCGTACCCTGGCGATCGAAGAAGACACCGGCATCCCGAAGTGCAAGCTGGTCGAGTCGCTGCCCAAGCAGGGCGCGTGTGGCTGTGACGGAGGCAAAGGCCGGGTCGCCGCCGGCGCCGAGATCGTCAAGTCGGTCAAGGCGAAGAGCAAGACCGACGGTCTGTGCGGCGGCAAGGGTCAAGCCAGTTGCAACGATTTCTGCTTCTGCGAGATCGAACCCGCCACCGGTGACGAGCAGAAGCGTTGCCAGACGGATCCGAACGCCAAGACGGACCGCTACTGCTACGTGGACGAAAAAACGGCGGGCGGCGCTGAGCTGCTCACCAAGTGCGCGCCGACCGAAAAGCGCCGTCTGATCTTCGATCCGCTGCCCGGTTCCACCGTGTTCATCGCGTGTCAGGGTGAGGCGATCAGCGACGCGCCGGCGAATCAGTAGCCACCACTGCCGACCCGCCGAGCGGGAGGGGCGAGCCAAATCGCAGCGAGGGCGACCGGAGACGGCCGCCCTCGCGGCGTTTGTGGTGGCGAACTGGGGGCACGAGCGTTGCGCTAGGCGGGCTCCGTTGCTTTGATGTCGAGGTATGGACCAGCGCCGCACGATCCTGCTGATCGAGGACGAGCCTCAGATCGTGCTGGGCCTCCAAGATGCGCTCGAGTTCGAGGGGTTCAGCGTGCTTTCCGCGCCTACCGGGCAGGAGGGCATCAAGCGGGCGCGGACGGAACGTCCCGACGCGATCCTGCTCGACCTGATGCTGCCGGACAAGAACGGCTACCAGGTTTGCGAGGAAATCCGCCGCGCTGATCCGTTCGTGCCGATCATCATGCTGACCGCCCGGTCCCTCGAAGCGGACAAGATCCGCGGCCTCGACTCGGGAGCCGACGACTACGTCACCAAGCCGTTTAGCATCGGGGAGCTCGTGGCGCGGATCCGCTCGATCTTTCGCCGCGCTAATCGACCCAGCGACGCTCAGACGTTCCAGATCGGTGAGTGCGTGGTGAACTGCGCCGCCCATACGCTGACGCGGGGTGGCGGTAAGCCCGAACAGATCTCGTTCTACGAAGTGGAATTGCTGCGGCTACTGTTCGAACGCGTCGGACAACCCGTCAGTCGTCACGAGATCCTGAGCAAGATCTGGGGCGTGGACGCCAGTCCGACCAACCGCACGATCGACAACTTCGTCGTCAAGCTGCGCAAGAAGATCGAGAAGCGGCCCAACAAGCCCGAGCACATTCTGACGGTTTACGGATACGGCTACAAACTC
>JAUIKB010000871.1 GCA_030430975.1 Polyangia bacterium | reverse complement strand
CGAGTCGTCCGACGGCGATGGCGGCGGCGACCGGTGCGGCAAACGAGTCACCGGTTTTCACCCGCACACCAACGGCCAGCTTCGACAGCTCGACACCGACGTAGCCGCCGACCAGACCGAACGTGATCGTTCGCCCGTCGGCAAGCCAGGCGTGTCCGCTGATCAAACCCGCCGGGTCGCCAAGCACGAAAGGCAGCTTGGAGCCGACCGCCGCGCCAGCAATCGCGCCGAAGCTTACGGCCAATCGCTGCGCACGAGGCAGCGACGGTGATGCGACCGGTTGCCAACGTCGGACGAGCACGCCGACGGCAAGGGCTGTCAGGATGATCGAGCCGTAGACGAAGTCGATGTCGCCCATCGAAACCGGATCCGGCACGGCTAGCCCTTGGATGCGGAGTGCGGCTGATTCCCAGTGCCCAGCTGAACCAGCTTTTCTGCGACGAGCTTGTCGGCTTCCGCCTCGTCACCGGTCGCGCGGATCAGTTCCGGCAGGGTGATGTGACCGTTGCGATACAGCACGTTGTAAGCGCAAAACGGTACAACGTGCCCGCTTGGCAACACATGGTGAATGCAGCACTTCATCAGGCGCCGCACGTCGAAGTTATGGGCGTCGAGGAACGACGTGATGGTGACGCGAAACACGTCGGTGGGCGTCATCTCTTCGCGCAGCGCGCGCTCGAAGAACTCCGTAGCGACGTCGTCGAGCTGACCGTCGGCCTTAGCGGAACGTACCGCGTCGAGCCACGCTTGCAGACCGCTGCAGCCGGCGCCGCAACCCTCCTTGACCAAGAACTCTTGGACTAGTTCCTTGGCGCGAGGACGTGTGAAGGCGATCCCGTTGGCGAGCAGATCGACGTGCTTGCGGGCGTCGATGAAGCGAAGCAGCGGCGTTAGCTTGCCGTGCGCGCGATACGCGTAGCTCAGCGTGTGGCAGTTCGGATGCGCACACGGTAGCGGCATAAAGTCGTCGCGGGTGAACAGACCGTCGGTCTGCGACTCGATCGCGGCGACCACGTCGGGGAACGTGATTCGCCGCTCTAGATCCTCAGGCGTGGTGTGGCGTCCGCTGTACGTTGCGGGCTGGAAACTAACGCCGGCGACCCAAGGGTGCTCGGCGCCGAACTTCACCAAGTCGCCGATCTGATCGGCGTTCACATCGGGTTGCAGCGTGCAAACGAGGGTGGAACGCACCTGGCGCTCGGCAAGCCGCTGTAGCGCCAGCAGCTTGTCGTCGACAAAGTCTCCGGCGCGCAGCTCCCTCGAACTCCGCGCGCTGAGCCCGTCCAGCTGCAGGTAGACCTCGACCCGTGTGCGGTGCCGCGCGACCGCCTCGAGAATCGAGTCGTCTTTGGCCAGGGTGAGGCCGTTGGTGTTGAGCATCACCAAATCGATCGGTTGCGCGACCGCGTAGTCCAAAATGCGCTCGAACTCAGGGTGGATGGTCGGCTCGCCGCCCGACAGCTGGAGCACCTCGGCACGCCCGCCTTCGACCTCGATCAGGCGATCGATCGCGCGGACCACCTGGTCGTACGGGACGTCGGATTGGCCGGGCCCGCTGCCCGCGTAGCACATCGGGCACTTCAGATTGCAGTTGGCGGTCAGCTCAACCAAACCGATGCAGGTGTGCTGCTCGTGCTCTGCACACAGGCCGCAGTCTTTCGGGCAGCCGTCCGACACGTCGGCGCCAAACGTCGCCGGCAGCTTCCCCGGTACCGAAAACTCGAGCCGGTCGTACTCGCGCACGTCCGAGCACACGAAGTCGTCGCGCTGTCCGTGTGTCGGACACGTCTTGCGAAAGTAGACGCGACCGTGTCTCACGATGATCTTCGCCGGAACCGTTTCCAGGCAATCCGGGCACAGGCTGGTCGTCGTGCCCAGAAACGTGTGGTCGCGAAGCTTCAAAGGCAGCTCAGTTGTTCGAGATCGCGGGCAGGTCGCCTGGCACTGGACGGATGACGGTGACCACCGTCGGATCGCGCAGGTGTTTGAAGGGCGATAGTTGAAGCATTCGCCCATGATGCTGGTTTGCGACGCGCGCAGCAACCGTAGGGCTGCATTACGGCTTGTAAGCGGACATGCAGATCGCGATCACCAGCGCCACCGCGGCGACCACCACGACCACGATCAGCATCAGGACGCCCAGGATGCCGAGCAGCGTCATGGTCAGCACGGTGGCGGCGGTCTTCGCGCCTGAATCGACCACGTCCTCGCCAGGGGTTTGGTTCGCTCGAACCAGCGCTGCTGGCGGTTTGATCTTATAGCCGCACAGCCAGCATGTTTCCGTGTCGGTCGTCACCGTCGCGGCGCAGCCGGGGCACGGCATCGGCGTGGCGCTCATCGCGAGGCTCCGGGCGACTTGGGCACCGCTATGCGTACTAGCGTGGCGACGATCGGCAGACCGATCACCGCAAACGGTACGAGCAAGCCCGGCCAGGACAGCGCGAGTTCGACGCCGACGACCAGCAGCACCACGGCGCACACCAGGATCGTAAGCAGCGGGCTGCGTTCGGTTTGCTCAGGCGATACGCGCGGACCAGCCGGCGCACCGTCGTCCGACTGCACCCTGTCGCCGTAGTCCAACGCCACGTGACGCGCGGCGCGCAGCATGGCGATGATGACCAATCCACATAAAACGACCGCGACGAAAAACGTCATCTGCTGGTAGCGCGCGACCTGGACGACCGGCCGATACCAAGCAGCATTGCCCAACAGCACCACATAGCCGGCCGCACAGGCCGCCGTGGCGAAGCCAACCAGCTTCGGACTCATGCGCAGCCCCGCCAGCGGAACGATCAGCAGGTACGCCACCACCAACGCGCTTCTCGGACCATCGGCCACCAGCAGGATGAGCGTGAGCAGCAGCGCGTCAACGCCCGTTGATGCGTACTTAAGCCAGGGCGGAAACAGCCGACTACGCAGGGCGATCACGATGCCGGCGGACGTTAGCGTCCACGCGACCGTTAGCGCAGTGACCGCTGCGTGAAAGCCGGCGTCGATGCCTCGGACGCCCAATATGCGGTAGTTTACGATGTGGATTATAAAGAACGCTCCAATGCCGAGCAGTCGCAGCAGGTTGGCGCGAGCCTCGCCGTGGTACTCCTGGATTCGGCGGGCGATATTCCACGCTACGTCGTTTTGGAGTCGGGAGCCAGCGGCGGGTGGCGTTTGTGCTGGGTCGTCACTCACGATGGTAAGGGACGCGGCCGACGATTCGGTCAAGACAGAACTTCAGCGCGCAGGTGTCGAGTGATGCTCTGTCGCGGTTGATCGGGTTGTCGGTTTCAGCGCGCGAGCACGCGAACGCGTCGCGAGGTAGCCGTGCAGGGAGCTCAGCGATCCGCATGCGACCGAGTGTACACCGATCGCGCTTAACGCGGCGGCATGTCGGTGCGACCGGTTCTGG
>JAUIKB010000870.1 GCA_030430975.1 Polyangia bacterium | reverse complement strand
GCCGCTGGCTCGGCGAATGTCGCGACAGCGAAATCGCAGCCGGCGGCGCGCTCTGCAACGACCTGTCGAACGACGCCGACGGCGACCGCATACCAGATTGTTGTGACAACTGCATCGACGATAGCAACTTGGATCAGGCGGACTCCGACGGCGACGGGTTCGGGGACTTGTGTGATCCGTGCCCGTCTGACACGGGACACGCGCGCGACCCACGGGTAGGCAACTGCAATCTGGAGGCGGAACTGATCTCGAGTCGCAGTGATGTTTCCATCATCCCCGACGCGTGCGACCCGGCGCCCTGCCCGGAGACCGTCGTCACGTCGGATGTCGACCTGACGGACAGCGACCCGACGTCGTTGACCGTCGATCCTGAGCTCGTCGGACCGTTCGGCGCGCTGCCGCCCGGGACGTTCATCAACAAGGCACCCATCGTCAACGACCCGAACTGCGCGGACCCTCGCTTCGTCTGCGACGTGGCGGTGAACAACCTGGTGGAGGTTTCGCCAACCGCGGTTGCACCTGACGCACGGTTTCGTGTGGGAACCTACACCGCCCGTCATTGCTTCTGCCCGCTCGCCCCAGGACAGGACGACTTCGGATTCCGGGCGGATCGAGAGCGCTGTCTTGTAGGCCCGTCAGCAAGATGCGCCGTGGGTGCTACCGCGCTTGACGACCCGACCTGGACCGCTATTCGAACGCGCGCGCCGAGCGCCAACTGGACACTCGCGGCAACGGGCGCTTCGTTTCTGAACGGATTCACCCCGACTAGAACGACACCAGCAAGAAGGTTCCTCTGGGACTTCACGACTTTGCCATACACCCGCGGCTTGGGTGCCGGGGCTCCGAGAGTGGAGGGACTCTTGTGGTCCCACGTCACCGATTTCCCCACGTTCGACAACGGCGGCGTCGTCCAAGAAACGGCTTCTATCTACTCTGACGGAGGCGCGGAAGTCCGAACCCGCGTACAGACTCCGAAGTTCGTGTTCGAACCGTGGCTGGCGCTAGCGCCGTTCGACTTCCCGTACCCGTGCAAGAGCTGCCCGCTGGGGGTGGGCAACTTGCTGACACTAGCGGGTAACCCGGTGACGTCGGTCGCGGTTTCAACGCCGTTCGGTTGGGCATTCGGCAGCGAGGCCTCCGTGCCTTCCGAGCTCATCACGCTGGCGGACGCGGTCCGCGACCAGACCCGAGCGCTGCTGCCCGCATCTGAGCCGTGGGAGGTGCTCGACCTGGCCGGCGTGGCATCGCGGGCCATCGTGCTCGACGCTGACTCCAACGCGTTATCGCGCCTGAACGTGGTCGGCGGCGCGGTAGCCCTCGGCGGGATCGGCGTAGGCGGCGAGCTTCCCATCGCAAACAGTGAGCGGACCTTCAGCGCTTTGCGCGACACCATTTTCAGCTATGGCGACGGTGAGCCAACCGTCACGTCCGTCGACCTTGCCTCCAGCTTCTTCAGCTCGTTCGCGCTCAAGCCCTCGGGTCGAGCCCATCGAGTACTCGCTGGCGCTTGGCGTGACGAGGACTCCAGCCTGTACGCGATCGATCGACGAAGGTGGAAGCAACGACTGATCCGCTGGCGCTTCGGCGCAGATCGCTTCGAAACGCTGGCTACCTGGCCAGCACCGTTTCGACTGTTCGATCACCAGTTCATCGTTCCGACACCAAACGGCGAGTTGGCGGTCGTCGCGCGGTCGAAGCGTTTCAAGCGCAGCGTGGTCGTCTGGCTCCGCGTGTTGCCAACCGGTCGGACCAAGCTGGTCGGCGTCCGCGTCTTGAAGCGAGCCGTGCTGGAGCGACCGGTCGCGCGCGGTAACGCGCTTCAGGTCCTGGTGAGTCGGGACGGCATTCCAACTTATGAAGTCGTGAGTCGGCGCAGCATGCGTCGCACCCCGCGACGCTACTGCCCGCGATTTCGGTGAGCCTGATGGCGCGGACCAGTTGGCTAGCCGCCGCACTCATGTGCGCTTGCACTGAGGGCGACGCTCGTCAGCAGGCGGCGCCGGCCGATGCGGCACCTGACTCCGCACCCGACGCCGGCGCCGACTCGCCAACCTGGGTCGGCAGCGATGCGACGTCCGGCGATGCGACCGACGCACCAAAAGACGCGCTAGTCGGGGAGCACTGGTGGGAAGCGAACCGGAGCCAGTGGAAGCCGATCGGACTCAAAGCGGGTGGTTGTGAGGTGGAATACGCGGTCGACCCAGAACGCGCGGCACCGCCGTTGCAATGGGACCCCTGTGCTGGCGTGCCAGGTTGCAGGAAATTCGTTCCAATGTTGCCACCGCAGGAGACCTTAGTGTCAACCCGCGGAGTCGACACCCCCGCCAGCTATCGTCTCAGTGTTGCGTACCACACACTGTCCCTCGACTTCCTGCGCGTCGTCCTATACGAACCGGGTGGCAACATCAGCTTGGCGCTGCAGACTAACAATGACTGTACTATTGAGCTCGCGCTGGCGCCCAGTACTCAGTGTCTTACGATTGGCCCGTTCGGCGACATGCAGGCGGCCAAATCACTCTGCGGCAGCATCGAGAGTCTCAAGAACGACAGCACGCCGTCGTTCGCAGCAGGCCTGCATTCTGATTGGAAAATGACCGACAGCCTGCTCGCGCTACGCGGTGGCTACGCCAATTCTGCCCAGGTCTACGACCTGAACACGAACCAGTTGGACTGGATCGCTGGCTCCAGTTTCGGAAGCGTCAATACGTACGGCGACTGGGCCTTTTTCCGCGTCTGGAAACAAAAATCCGGCGTCCTGTGGTCCACGAACAGCGGTGAGTCCACGCTCGTCGACACGGCGCCCCAGTACATGATCGACCTCAACTACGATGGCGAACGCCTGGTATGGGTGCAGTCGGACGCCTCGGATCCAACGAGCACAGCGCCCTACAACGACAACGCGGCCCTGTATGCATCCCCCTGGACGGAGGGCACGTCGGTCGTTCCCACGAAACTGCGCGACTTGGAGGACGTGCGCGACTCGTTTCACAGCGCGGCGGGCGGCGGCATGTACGCGTTCATGACGTTTCCTGAACGTGTGCAGCTATACCGGACCAGTGACGGCCGACGCTGGCTCGTTCCGCCGCCTGAGGATTACCATCTGTACAGCCGCGGCGTTCTATCCGTGAACGCCACCGAGTTCCTGGCACCGCTCGCCCCACCCGGCGTTATTGGCGCCGACCCACGACCCATCGGGCTCTACCGTCAACGCATCGACGCACTGGGGCCGGGCGACTGATGCGTGAGCCATTCATCGCAATCGGTCTACTGGCGACTGTCGCAGCCGCAGGCGGTGGATGTCACGGCGTCGAATGCGACAACAAGTGCGATATCGGCCAGCGACTCACCTTTGTATCTGTTAGTGGAGGCTTCCCCGCAACCAAAGATGGGGTCGACGAATCCG